>JAIDLO010000229.1 GCA_029050995.1 Eubacterium sp.
GCTTTTATTTATGGTGGATTTTCTGTCAATTCTTCAATATTTGAGCTTTTTATGTGCTGTGATAATTATATTTATATTCTTGCAGTCGGTCTGTTTTTATGCTCTGTATCCTATTATTTTTCAAGGCTTGCAAAAGAAAGGCTCAAATGGTAAACTATATACGGTGATACTATGAATGTAAGAGAAGAATTATTTAAAAACCAGGATATAAAATATAAGGAATTCCACAGTAAATTGGTTCCGACGATTGATTGTGATAAAATAATCGGTGTAAGAATCCCACAATTAAGAAAAATCGGTAAGGCTTTAACTGATGATGATTTTGAGTGGGATTATTACGAGGAGGTTATGCTGCACGGATTTTATATCGGCTATGCAAAGCTGTCCTATGATGAAAGATTATCTCTCCTTGATGCATTTGTTCCGAAAATAGATAACTGGGCAGTATGCGATTGTGTTTGCTCAAGTTTAAAATTTGTAAACAAAAATAAAGCTGAATTCCTTGAATATTTAAAGAAATATATGAATTCTGAAAATGAATATGAAATCCGCTTTGCTCTTGTTATGTTAATGGATTATTATATTGATGATGAATATTCTGATTTTGCAGTAGATTATTTTAAGAATATCAATAGCAATTATTACTATGTTAATATGGCTGCTGCATGGGCATTATCCGTTGCTTTTGTTAAATATCGGGAAAAAGTATTGCCTCTTATAGAAAACAATGTTTTAACAAAAGACATTCATAATATGACGATTTCAAAAATTCGTGATAGCTTCCGAGTAGATAAGGAAACAAAAGCATATCTTAAAACGTTCAGACGAACTGAATAATGTATTAAAAAACCGCTTGAAATTTTTCAAGCGGTTTAATCTTTGTTATTTAAGCTTTTCTACAAGCATTCTGGAAACCTTGTAAACATCTCCGCAGCCAAGGGTAATAACCATATCGCCGTCCTCGCAGTTTTCCGCAAGAAAATCTGCAATATCTTCAAGCGTATCAATCTGAATGCAGTCAGGTATTTTATCGGATAAATCTGTCGCTTTAATGCCGATTGTGTTTACCTCACGGCTTCCCATAATTTCGGAAACAACGCATTTGTCTGCAATCTGAAGCACTCTTGCAAAATCATCAAGGAGCTTAGCTGTTCTTGTAAATGTAAACGGCTGATGAACTGCCCAAACGCGTTTATAGCCCATTTTCATTGCTGCGTTAAGTGTTACCTCAATTTCAGCAGGGTGGTGGGCGTAATCATCAACGATTGTTACGCCTTTGTATGTTCCTTTTAATTCAAATCTTCTGCCTGCACCTTTGAATGCATTAAGTCCTTTGCAGATGCTTTCAACATCAGCACCGCTGATATAAGCGGCAACAAAAGCGGCAAGTGAATTTAAAATGTTATGACTGCCGGGAACGGAAAGCACAATATGTGCAACAAATTCGCCGTTATGGTAAACATCGTATTCGGATTTAAAGCCGCCCGGAACATCAATGTTCTTTGCAGTCCATTCACAGCAATCCTTTGTTCCGAAGGAAACAAGTTGTTTGCCCTCAATGCCCTTCAGCATATCAATGGTGTTTTCATCATCGCCATTATAAATGATTGTTCTTGTTGTGCTATCACAGAATTTGCGGAAGGATTTTTTAATATTATCAAGATTGCCGAAGAAATCAAGATGATCCTCGTCAATGTTAAGCACGACAGCCATATCTGCGTTCATATGAAGAAATGTATTGTTGAATTCGCAGGATTCACAAACGAAATTCTGGCTGTTTCCGTATCTTCCGTATGCATCAATAACAGGGAGTTTACCGCCGATTACAGCGCTTGGATCAAGCCCTGCTTCAAGCAAAACCTGCGTAGTCATGGAAGATACAGTTGTTTTTCCGTGTGTTCCGCAAATACCGATGCAGTTTGAAAAAATACGGCTTATTGCGCCAAGAACTTCTGCTCTTTCAAAGGTTGGAAGATTTGCTTTTGCATATTCAAGCTCTTCGTTGCCCTTTAAAATTGCGTTTGTATAAATAACAAGCTCAATATCATCGGTAATGTTTTCCTTGACTTGACCGAGGTAAACCTTTGCGCCTTCTTTTTCAATTCTTCTGAATGTTTCGGTGTCATTATTATCAGAACCCGAAACATTATATCCAAGTGAAATCAGAATTTCGGCAACAGGGCACATGCCTGCACCGCCTATGCCGATAAAATGTATTCTTTTAACTTCTTTAAGTAAAGTATCTATATCCTTCAAGAGAAATCCTCCAAAATGTTTTTTAGTATTATACTACAAATAAATAAAAAAATAAACACTTTACTTGATTAACATTGATTTTTTTTTAGCATAGAATGAATTGAAACTGAGGTGTTGTTATGAAATTAAAACGATTTATCGTACCGTTTACAGACGATAAAAGAATGATTTATGCGAAAGAATATCTTGAAAAGCATGGTTTTGAGAGTACAAATAGCAATGAATACGCAGATTTTGTGCTTCTGCCCGTGCCTGCAAAAGATGATATGTTTGCGGGCTTAGAAAATAAGCTTGTTTTTTATGGAATGGGCAATTATAAAAACGGTTATGATTATATGAAATATGAAAGCTATGTTTTAAAAAATGCTTTCTTAACTGCAGAGGGTGCTGTTACGCTTATTGAAGAAACAGTTCCGTATTCTTTTTATGGTACAGATGTTTTGATTATTGGCTATGGAAGAATAGGAAAGGCGCTTCATAATATTCTAAAAGGCTACGGCGCTGATATAACGGTTTGCTCAAGGAGCAAGGCTTCAAAGGATGAAGCAATCTTTAACGGTGCAAAGCATATTAATTTTGAAAAGCTTAAATCGGATAATAAGGCACAAATCATTTTCAACACTGTTCCTCATATGGTACTTACGAAAAACGAGCTTTCCGCTCTGAAGAAAGATGCTGTTATTCTGGATTTATCTTCATTTCCGGGCGGCGTTGACACGCTTGTTGCAGACAGCCTTGGGCTTACGGTTTTAAACGGCAGAAGAATGCCGTCAAGATATACAGAAAAAACAGCCGGCTATTTGATAGGTGAGGCGGTTTCAGATATAATTGAGGAGGAATTAACTTAATGAAAATAGGTTATGCATTAACAGGTTCTTTCTGCACATTTTCAAAAACGATTGATGCTTTAAAAGAGCTTGTTATGATGGGATATGATGTTTATCCGATTATGAGTGAAACATCATATAATACTGATACCCGCTTTGGCGATGCAAAAGATATTCAGGATGAAATTATTTCGATAACAGGGCACAGCATTATTCATAAAATTGAACAGGCTGAACCAATCGGTCCGAAGAAAATGTTTGATATTCTTTGCATAGTTCCTTGTACGGGAAATACGCTTGCAAAGCTTGCAAACGGAATTGCCGATACAGCAGTTACAATGGCAGCAAAAAGCCATCTCAGAAACAATCGTCCTGTAATTATCGGCGTATCAACAAATGATGCTCTTGGCGGAGCAGCCAAAAATATCGGAAGTCTTATGAATTATAAAAACTATTATTTCGTTCCTTTCGGAATGGATGATTGCATTCATAAAACGAAATCAATGGTATGCGATTTTACACTTGTTGCGGATACTGTTAAAAAAGTAGAGAACGGCGAAGAAATTTTGAAGAAAATATTTTAAAATTTTGTTGACTTTTGCAGATAATTTGGTATATTAAAATTATTAATATACAGATATATTAAAATCGGGTTACAAAGAGGAAGTGCATAATTGGAAAAATTAATTGATCTTAAGGATATCACTGTAAAATATGGTGACAATGTTGTATTGGATAAACTTAATCTTTATATAAACGAAAAAGAGTTTATAACGCTGCTTGGCCCGTCCGGTTGCGGCAAAACAACAACTCTTCGCTGTGTTGCGGGTTTTATTGAACCGAACAGCGGGGAAGTTATTTTTGAGGGCAAAGTAATTAATGATGTTCCGCCTCATAAAAGGAGAGTAAACACCATCTTTCAGCGTTATGCTCTTTTTTCTCATTTAAATGTATATGAAAATATTGCTTTCGGTCCTGAACTCAAGAAAATGCCGAAAGATGAAATAAGAAAAACAGTTGCCGAAATGCTTGAACTTGTTAATCTGAAAGGGTTCGAGAAAAGAAGCATAGACAGCCTTTCGGGCGGTCAGCAGCAGCGTGTTGCCATTGCAAGAGCACTTGCAAATAAGCCGCATGTTCTGCTTCTTGATGAACCGCTCGGTGCTCTTGATTTAAAGCTTCGCAAGGATATGCAGAAAGAGCTTAAAGCCATTCAGAAAAGGCTTGGTATAACCTTTATTTATGTTACGCATGATCAGGAAGAAGCGCTTTCAATGAGCGACAGAGTTGTTGTTATGGACAAGGGTAAGATTCAGCAGATCGGCACACCTGAGGATATATATAATGAGCCTGTTAATGCCTTTGTAGCAGACTTTATCGGCGAATCAAATATCGTTGATGCGATTATGATTAAAGATTATCTTGTAAGCTTTCAGGGTGCTACCTTTAAGTGTATGGATAAAGGCTTTGCGCCGAATGAGCAAACAGAAGCAGTTGTAAGGCCCGAAGATATTGAAATCTGCAAGCCCGGTACAAAGAATACTTTAACCGGTGTTATTACGGATGTTGTATTCAAAGGCACATTCTTTGAAACCTTTGTTGATGTAAACGGCTTTATCTGGCTTATTCAGACTACGGATTATCACGAAATCGGCGAAACGATCGGTATGTATATTGAAGAAGATGCAATTCATGTTATGAAGCGCAGTGAATACAGCGGAGAATTCGGAGATTATTCTTCATTCTCTGATGAATTTGATCATATCAATGATGCTGATTACGATTGGGAGGCTGAAAATGAGCAGTAAGTTTTCCCGAATGTTATTGGACAAGCCGTATTTAATCTGGTCTGTATTGTTCATTATTGCACCGCTTGTTATGGTTTTGTATTATGCTTTAACCGATACTTCGGGCGCATTTTCGCTTAAATATATCGAGGCTATTCCGGATTACACGCCAACAATTCTTTTATCCATTATTTATGGCGTACTTGCAACGGTTGTATGCCTTGTTATCGGATATCCGCTTGCATATTTCATTTCTAAGGCAAAGCTGAGTTCACAAAGCACAATGATTCTTCTTGTTATGCTTCCTATGTGGATGAATTTCCTTATCAGAACATACTCTCTTATGACAATTCTCGGCGATTCCGGAATCATCAATACAATTCTGAATTTCCTTGGACTTAACAGCGTTAAAATGATAAACACAAGCGGAGCTGTTCTTTTGGGAATGGTTTATAATTTTCTGCCGTTTATGGTTTTACCTATTTATTCGGTTATCAGTAAAATGGATAAATCACTGATTGAAGCTGCGCAGGATTTAGGCTCAAACAGATTTCAGATTTTAAAGAAAGTAATTATGCCATTGTCACTTCCCGGCATTATCAGCGGGATCACAATGGTGTTTGTTCCGTGTGTTTCAACATTCTATATTACGCAAAAGCTCGGCGGCGGTCAGATTGTTCTGATTGGCGATGTAATTGAAACACAGTTCCAGAATGCAAATAATTATAATCTTGGTGCAAGCCTTTCCTTTGTGCTTATGATTTTAATTTTAATCTGCCTTGGTGTTATGAATTACTTTGGTGCTGATGATAATGAGGGAGGGGTTATTATATGAAAAATAAACTTTCCTTTGGTGCAAGATTTTATATTTTTATGATTTTTGCATTTCTTTATCTTCCTATAATCGTTATGGCATTGTTTTCCTTTAACGATTCAACAAGTACTTATATTTTTACAGGCTTTTCAACCAAATGGTGGAATGAAATGTTTGTAAATGATGCTGCAATGCGTGCTCTTAGAAATACACTTGTGCTTGCTGTTGCAACGGCATTGTGCTCTACCTCTCT
>JAIDLO010000023.1 GCA_029050995.1 Eubacterium sp.
ATCATATGGTGTACTGTTAACAATAATTGAAAATGAGATTATATTATCAACAGTCTTGTTATCTTTATTTTTGAATTCAAGTCCCAGAAAGATTTCCTGCCCTTGCTTTGTGTCTTCTCCGAAATTATATTCAAGATTAAAGGCTTTTTTAATTTTGTCATCAGGCGAAATGAATCCGTTTTTGTTAATATAAAAGTCATAGCTTTCATTCACATTTTCAATATGAAACTGTACTTTGATATCATTGTCGCCGTCAGTTAAGCTCTTTTCAGTATAGCTGATATGAAGATAAAAGCAGTGATTTTCTGTATCTATGCAATAACTGTATGTGCCGTTATACTTGTCAAAACTTTTTTCAGGTGTATGAACAATATCCTGCCTTTCATACCATATTTCGGTTTTGTTTATAAAAGCTGTATCCATAGAAAATGCAGTGATTGGTGTCAATAGTAAAATAATGATTAACATAAAACAAGCTGTCAATTTACTGAAATATTTATGCATTTATTTCACCTTGCAATCTACAATTTTCGCTGAGTAATTACATAAATTTTAACAAGTATTCTTAATTCTGTCAAATACTTTTTATAGCATTCTCACATTCGATTTTAGTTTATATCAACATCATATACATCTTCAATCAGAACATATTTATGCCCATACTTTTTACACATTTCAAGATTATAAATATTATCTTTCAATATGATTTCTTCAGACAAATCGGAATCATCCATTCGATTTTCGATAACGCTTGCAAATTTCTTTATATCGCTGAAATGATTTTCAATATATTCTTTGCTCATGATCAGGCAGCAATACTGAATTTCTTTTAAGTATTCTTCTTCAAAATCTTTATGCCAATCAAAAGGAATATAGCATCCCTCAACGATAAGATTCTGATTGTTTTCAACGGCTGTTTTTATCATTTCTTTAACGATCTTCCATAGATAAGCTGTCAATTCATGATCATCAGATTCAGGTGTTAAATCTGTGTTGCCGCTTCTGATAAGCCCCATTTTCAAATGGTCAATGGATAAATATGGGTACTTATATTTTTCTAAAAGCTTTTGTGCCAAGTTGGTTTTACCTGTATGTGATGCTCCTGCGATTAATATAATCATAAGTATTCTCCGATAAATTGTAGTTTAATTTAATTCTCCATAAAACCAAATTGTTGATTGACTGCAAAAATCATCCTCACAAATTATCATACGATAGCCTTTTTCCAAAAGATTCGTTTTAATATTTCTTGGCTTAACAAAGGATAAATTTCCATTTTCAATCGGTTCCAATTTTACCTCAGGACCTTTCCTGTTCCAAAATGAATCATAGTAATCCTTACTGTAGAAAATGATAATCTGAGATTCCCACAAATTCGATTCATCAATTAAAGCTACTATTTTACAAAAGGATAACTCAGCTGGTTTTTGTTCTATGAATTTTTCTGTTGTTTCAAGCCATTTTCTGCAAAACGCCGTTTTTACTTTTCCGTATGTCTTCGGACTTGAAATAAACGGACTGCTTGGCACATGGAAATGCTCGAAACCGTCATTTGTTCTTTGAAACGGAACAAACGAGTCGATATATTTCAGCAAAGTATTTAATTTTCTGTACTGTCCTCTTTGCTTCCTTTTGTTGTGTTTTATCATAATTATTTTTCCTTATTTCTTTAATTCATTTTCTAAATCACGCACATATCTTTTCTGCTGTTTTTTCAAATATGGCTTTGCCAAAAGTTTCATTACGGAATTATTGACCTCAATTTCTTCAATAAAGGTTAGTTCAATAGTTCCGTTTGGCAATTCTTTGAATAAGCCTGTCCAGCTGCCTTTCATATTCGTATTTTCAATATCGAATTTATACTCTTTCAATTTTTCCTTTTTTGTGATTTCAAAATATGTAGGATAATTGTTTTTAGCATATTCTATAAAATGCTTGTCATCTGCTATTTCGATTTTTGACAAATCACTTCTCCAAAAGTAATTGCTGTTATCTGTAATTATATTCCATAGTTTTTCTTTATCACAATTAAATTCTTTCTTTATAGTGGATTGAATCATTATTACACTCCTAAATTACTTTTCATCTTTCCATATCATTGTATATTCTGTTTCATTCGTGTTTTCGTCTATATTTTCAATAAGGATTTTGAAGTTTTCTCTTTGATAAAACTGAACAGCACGAACATTCTTTTTATATACATTCAAGCTTAATTCTGTTTTTTTTGTCTTAACATAATCTAAAAGTTGTTTACCGATACCTTGTGACTGAGATTCAGCACAAACAAAAATGCCTGCTATATAATTATTTTCCAAGCCAACAAAGCCCTGAATTCTATCAGCATCTTCATAAACATAGATTTCAGCCTGCAAAAGCATCTCTTTTACAAGTTCAAAATTATCCCGCCAATATTTTGCCGGGATAAAATTATGCGCTTTTATATTCGTATCAAGCCAAATGTCAGCTACTTCATTTAAATCTTTTTCGTTAAAAATTCTAATCATAACTTATACCAATAATTGATAGTAACCATTCGATTTACTTGAAACTTGGCAATTCATCAAGCGTTATAACATAATCACTATTATAGATATCCTTAAGGCTTTCTTTTGTATTTGTATCTATAAGATACTCTGTATGCCAAGGCATAAAGGAACACCAAGGAGTTTTCTTCAACTGTTCCACTGTAGGAATCAGTCCGCATTCGTGGAAGATCAGCGGTTTCTTTCCATTGGTAATTTTGCGTACTATTTTATAGAGCCTTTTTTCTGCTCCGTTTTCCTCAACCTCATAGCTGTCTGCGCCGACAATATCGCAGTATGCATCCCCCGGATACCACTCAGCAGGCTTGCCTTTATAATCATAACCGTTATGAGAATAACCAAGTACCCAGATCAGATTGTTTAAACCTAAATCCTTTGTAAAATGATCATACATCATAATCCAGAGCTTTTTGAAATTTTCAGCACCGCCTTTGCCCCACCAGAACCATGCACCGTCAAACTCATGGAAAGGTCGCCAAAGAACAGTTACACCCGATTTCTGAAGTTTAAGCAAAGCTTTACCTGCATTGTCCATACTCTCCATAAAAGCTTTGTTTTCAGCTGTACCGTCCGTTAAAACTAAATTCCAATTTTCTATTTCATCGTTTTTGCAGTTATCATAGTTGCCGTCAAAATTCGGTCCGCAATGCCAGCAGATTGTAACCAAACCGCCTTTGTTCCACCAATCAGCAGCACGCTGAACAACACCGTCAAAATCATCATCCATAAAATCAAGACCGCGCATTGCCGGATACTTGCCCGTAGCGTCATAAACATAATCCATTTCATACTCGGTGCTTCCCATCCAGGTTGATTCCTGCTGGGCAGAGATTGTTCCGTTTCCATATGTATCACAGATGTAAGAATACACCTTTTTCGTTGTTTCGTTTGCATTGGC
Source organism: Eubacterium sp. (assembly GCA_029050995.1). GTDB lineage: Bacteria > Bacillota > Clostridia > Oscillospirales > Acutalibacteraceae > Eubacterium_R. The sequence continues at coordinate 3,442 of JAIDLO010000023.1, forward strand.
GTTGCTCAATTTCATTTCCGCTCTGTATGTATCTGCTCTTGAACAGGAGCAAAGAAAGGATAAGCATAGTGTTACTGAGATAAAGCAAATCATTTTTTTCATAATATTTCAACCTTTTATTATAATTTTTCTGCACTTTTCTTACGAACAGGGTGCATTATTTTTTATCTTTTCCTTTGATTTTATCAACAATCCGCCGTATGCCCAGGGTAATCGCAATACACAATGGAAAAAACGGCGTAAACGGACCTGCCCAGAAAGCAAGATAAGCCGTTGCCATTACGCTACACCATTTCCAGCCGAATATAGCGTGGCACAAATAGCCGCCCCAAACAGGCGAATACATAATTACAACAACAATGCCGAAAATAACGACTGTGCGCCAATCCTTACATTCCTTCCATATCCATTTACAAAATTTTATAAATTTGGCTTTTAGTTTATTATAAAATTCTTTTGTTTTTTCCATATTCTTTATACTACCTCTTAAATAAATTACCACTAATATTTTTTTCTGTTTTTGATTAACTATGTAAATTTCATCACGACTCTCGTCATTTATATTATCTCTTTTTGAATACAATAATTTCCGGTTCTGTTCCATTTTCTCCGTATTCACAAACTAAAAGATAGTTTTCATCAGCGGTCAAACCATAGCATCTGTTACTATTCTTTTTACAGATCTGATTGCCTAAATAAACTCGGTTATCATCCCAGAATTTTATAGTTTGTCCGCTGGCAAGCGTATATTCAAGGTTAACAAAAGAGCCGTTCAGTGCATTCAGATTTGTTACCTTTTCCATATCTTCAATTCCAAGTGCATTGAATTCTTCAATCAATTGTGCTTTTAATTTACATGCTGAAGAACAGGATTTACTGCAATCCGTACAACCATTGCTATTACTGCACTCTGCAATCATACAGGAACCTCCAAAGGGATGCCCATTTGTTTCTTTGCATCCTCCGCACTCTTCCTTTAATCCGCATTCATTGCAATCAATTCCGCATATCGTTTTCATATTCTTATATCCTTTCACAAATCTGTAAGTATTATTTTAATTCATCTGCATAGGCTTTTAAATCCTTTTTTACTTCTTCAGACAGCATATTAAAATCTGTATTATCAATTGCGCCCTGCAGTGCGTACAAATGCACGGAGCATACCTCTGGAAAACGCAGTTTTAATTTAAAATAAGCTTCTTTGCTTCCTATTGTTATTAACTCTTCGGCAGAGTTAATTCCCGCTAATTTCAGCTTTCGTTCAAGCTCTTTGCCGATATTTCTCATTGAGGTTAAATCGGTCATAACAGCACGCTCCTATAATCATTTCTTCTTCATTACATAGGCTTCAGATTTTTATTTAGCCTGTTCAACATCCATAAAAGTCGCTTTTCTTTTCCCGTATCTGTTTTTGCATCAAAATATGCTCGGGTATAGGTTTTCTTTACGGATAAAGACATATTCCGAAAATTGGTAAAAGCAGGTTCATATTCTTCAAGTATTTTGGATAAACAAGCAATCTGCTCATCTGTAATTGCAGATGACTTTGGTGCATCCCACTGTCCGTTTTCTTTTGCTTCCTCGATTTTCTTTCTGCCGAAATCAGTCATAAGTCCTTGTTCTTCAAGGCATTTAACCAACGCTTTATTTTTCTCCGACCATTTGCTGTTCTTTCTGCGTAAAGAAAAATATTTTTTGTAGCTTTTATCATCAATGCTTTGCATCTGCCCGTCAATCCAACCAAAGCAGAGTGCTTCTTCAAGCGCTTCAGATGCTTTCAGCGTTTTAGGTCCGCCTGCTTTGCCGAATAAAAGCCAGATACCCTCAGATGACAGACAATGTGCAGAAAGCCATTCTCTGAATTCTGCTCTGCTTTCAAATTGCATTATATCACTCATATGTGCCGCTCCTATATTTTGTATTATTCCTTTATAAATGTTTTATCTGCTTCAGGAATGCCGGCTTCATCTGAAATATATCGTTCTACTTTCATATGCAAATCATATTTTTCACGAAGTGCAATAATCTTTGCCATCATAGGAGAAGCATGATGAATATCTATGGATTGCTGGTCTTTCCAGCTGTCAATTAAAAGCACGGTTTCCGTATCGTCCATAGGGAAAAAGTATTCATATTTAAGGTTTCCGTTCTGCGCACGAATGTCGTCAACAATTCCGCTTGAAACCATTTCCTCTGCAAATTTTCTTGCATTTCCATTTACACCGCTGTAATAAATATTTACTGTAACAGCCATTTCTTTACCTCTCAATCTTTTTTATCGGATGTCTGATAACTGTTTTAAGCTTGCTTTCATCACATCTTCTCGGATCACTCAAATAAATCTCGTGATGAAATCTGCTATCAATTATATCCAATTCATAGCCATTTTCTTCCATATATCTGTGCATCAAATCAACTGTTTCAGGCTCGTTGTCATAAGAACCAATGTGCATGCACTGAACACAAACACCCTCATCATAGGTAAAGAATTCAACCTTTGAATAGTCCTGCTTTTTCTTTTTTGTTGCCTCATCAACAGCCCATTTGAAATCATCCTCTGTTACAAAATCGGGCAGTCTTATAATAGAAATGAAATGCATATTTTCTTTTCTGTTATAGTCAATGCCTTGTGTGTTATCTTGCCACCAGAAGCCCTCAAGCGGCGGGACAACATATTCAAAATAACCGTCAATCTTATGCGTGCCTTTATAGCTCATCTTAATCGTAAAAGCAATGGCATATAATAATCCGATACTGTTTTTGTATTCGCTGTTTTCGTCATTTGGATTGCCTTTTCCTCTGACTGCAATATAATTCATTTTAGGAATTTCAAGAATGCTCGGTTTCTTCTTCGGCATATAAAATTCCTTGTATTCTTTCTTGTAATCAAACGCCATAATTATATCTCCATCTAATCAGCAAATTTCTCATTTACAAAAATTCATATTAATTACGCATATTAGTATATTTCGGTAATTAATTTAATATTTATATTTCAAAACTTATAGGCAACTTACTACTTGGTTTTATTGTTCTTGTATTATCTATCAATTCTAAATCAATCTCAAAATTTCCATCTTTTGGTGTATGATGCTCTATATTCCATCCGTTTTTTGAATGCTCACTGACTTTCGATGGATGTCCATACGAATTCCCATCTCCATAACTATATACAATTTTGTTTTCAACAGAATTAGGAATAGGAATTGCCGCTCGTTTACTCCAGCTAAATTCACCTCCATGATGACATGCCACTAATAAATTGATATCATTAAAATAACTATTATCTTGATAATCGTAATCCTGATCACCCGATATAACTATTTTGTATTCTTTACCTTTATATTGAGCAAATATATATAAGGCGTTACCAGTTTCATGAGTTTTCTTAGGGGAACGCGAAGAATTGATTGTAGATTGAGAATTACCAGCAACCATGCAATTATTTAGACTTTTTATTTTTAATATACTAAGTCCATTTGCACTATATTGAATAATAGTGCCGCCATTGGAGTATACTGATGAAAGTGTCTTTTTCAATGCTTTTCTTGGATTCTGGGGAATAATCCATCTGCACTTTAATGCTTCCTGATTTATTCTAAAACCACACCAATGATCTTCATCAACATGAGACAATAGTATTGTAGCGTCTTTTGCTATAGGAAGTTTTATATTTTTTGGCAAAGTTCTTGCATTTTTCCCACATGCAATACCGTAATCAAAATAAAAAAATGGTTTTTGCCCTTTTTCGCTAAGTGATGTGGCAAGAGCTTGTCCAACATTATGAACAGTAAATGTATACTTAGTATTTTGACTTAGTATATTTGCGTTATATTGTACCCCAGGATAAGAATCTATTTTCACGTCAAACTTTGATAACAAACTTTTTCTTTTGGGTTCAGTAATAACACCCACGGATGTTATATCTGCTAAATCCACAAAGTCAGGCTGATAAACACCATCTGAATAGAGATGTTCAATCAAGCATGTATTTTCTCTTACAAAACTTTTGTTGTTTTTATTTGATTTATAATCATATATAAAATCAGAATTAATATTTTCATGATACTTATTAATTTCTAAATGACGATGCTTAAATTCTACTAAAAAAACAATCTCTTTATTGTCTTCAGGTTCATAAAACCTATTGAAAATTTTTTTGGCTTTTTCTAATGAAATACATGTAGTACTCAGTTCAACCCTTCTGTAAAAGTTAACCCATTGAGGCATTTCTTCTAGAAAATATTCATTCTCACCGTCTACTGTTGAACAATCCACAAGTTCAACTAATATCTGTTCATCATTTGTTCTAGATTTATCGTACGAAAGAAACGCATATGCTTTATTCTTTTGCCTAACAAAGCCCTCTTTACCTACACCTAATTTAGAAAGTCTTTTTCCCATTTCTTGTAGATACCCTCTAGAAATACAACCAGAATAACTGAATTCAAAAGAGTCCTCATTAATTGTTATATAATTTTCCTTTCCAACATTCAAATACTCCAATGCTTCTTTTATTTCATTCTCATATTCTTTTAAGTTAGTACCGTTTCGCTCTTCTTTTTTCTTAAGTGCATAATTATATCTCATATATATTCCCCTCAATTTTCGTGTTTATATTTCTGGCAAGTAATCTATATCAAAACAATTATAGTATAATCACACTAGAAAACATACTACTAATTACTTTATATCATTTCATTAACTATACATATATGTACTGCATTTCACGCAGCTGTTTACCACCGATTTTATCATCATAATATTCGCCGCTGTTTTTAAATCCGCATTTTTCATAAAAGTGCCTTGCTCTGTGATTATCCTCAAGCACCCAAAGAAAAATCGTTTCAAAGCCCAAAACTTTCAATTCTTCAACGGCTTTTTCAAGCAAACTCTTTCCATAGCCTTTTCCCATATATTCAGGCAGAAAATAGATTGATATAATTTCGCCATAGTCTTTGTAAGCTTCAAAGCGTGATTTACAGTAGCTTGATGTTCCGATGATCTTGTTATCTTTAAGCATAACAAGCGTATACCTTTCAGGATTATCAAATGCTTTACACCATTGACCGCTTTGAATGCTATCTAAATAATCCTGCGGAATAATGCCTTTATATGCGTATTTCCAGCTTTGCTCGTAAATATTGCTGATTTCCTCACGGCTGTCTGTTTGATTTATTTTTCTGATTTCTATATCCATTATGATACTCCCATTGGAATGATGTTTGTAGTTTTATCATCAACTGATACTGAATAAAAATCGTCAGTATGAATACCTGTTTTAAGATAATGCTCTATTACCCTTTGTGCGGTATACGGCATTTTTCTGTTGTTTACTTCATCAAACGAAACCCATTCAAGTATGCCTTCATCACAATCATAATTAATCTCAGCATTATCCTTTAAATCAGCAAAGAAATAATAATTAATTCTGAGTTCATCTTTAACAAGACGAAGCGCAATGTATCGCAATTCAAAATTATCTAAATCAGTTTCAGTAAGTCCGATTTCCTCATTCATTTCACGCAGAACAGCAGCCTTAGCATCATTCACCTCATCAGGCTCAAAATGACCGCCGACTCCGCACCAAGAACGATTGACAACCTTTGAGCCGATTCTATCAAGCAAAAGCATTTTATGATCTTTCTTTATGTAAATTGTTGCCATATTTCTCAGCTTGCCGTTCATATATAATGCTCCTTATTTATTATAACAATAAACTACTATTATTTTGTTAATATTATATAAAGGTATTATAGCATAGGCGTAAGTGAATTTACATAAAAACTTCAAATTCACTGGAAAAATACAATCAAATTCTTAAAATAGTTCGGTTTTGTCGTTTTACTGAGATAATTTCTTTATTTTTCAATATCAGTATGCTATAATAACCTCACGAAACATTAACAAAATCACAGATTTTGATTGTTTCAGAGAACACTTCAAGTAGGA
>JAIDLO010000230.1:0-5183 GCA_029050995.1 Eubacterium sp.
TTTATTAATTTTATAGGATGAACATTATGACTTCTGCAGAAATTTGCATCCTTATTGCAATTGTTGCTTATCTTGCAATCGTTGTTGCAGTAGGTGTTGCGTGTTCAAGAAAAAACAAAAATGTTGATGATTTCTATCTTGGCGGTAGAAAATTAGGTCCGTTCGTTACGGCTATGAGTGCTGAGGCATCAGATATGAGCGGCTGGCTTTTAATGGGCTTGCCTGGTCTTGTTTATCTTTGCGGTATTGCTGAAGCATCATGGACAGCTATCGGTCTTGCTTTAGGTACATATGTAAACTGGCTTATTCTGGCTAAAAGACTGCGTAATTACTCAAGCAGAATTGACGCAATCACAGTACCTGATTTCTTTAAAAAGAGATTCAGAGATAATACAAATGTATTGATTGTTGCCGCTGCAGTATTAATTATCATTTTCTTTATTCCTTATACTGCATCCGGATTTTCAACCTGCGGTAAGCTGTTCGGCTCACTTTTCGGAATTGATTATCATCTTGCAATGATTATTTCCGCAATCGTAATTGTTGCTTATACATCACTTGGTGGCTTCCTTGCAGCTTCAACAACAGACTTTATTCAGTCTATTATTATGACAATTGCTTTGATTGTTGTTCTTGTATTTGGTATCAGCGTTGCAGGCGGCTGGAGTGCTGTTGCTGAAAACGCACAGTCTATACCAAATTATCTGTCTTTAACCTCAACAACAGACGGAAACGGCGGCGTTGTCGGCTTCGGCTCAATGAGCATTATTTCAACCCTTGCGTGGGGTCTTGGCTACTTTGGTATGCCGCATATCCTTCTTCGCTTTATGGCTATTGAGGATCCTAAAAAGATTAAGCTTTCAAGAAGAGTTGCAAGCGTTTGGGTATTCATTGCAATGGGCGTAGCTGTTGTAATCGGTATGGTTGGTCTTGCTATGAGCAAGGTTGAGCCTTCTATGATTCTTGATGATAGTGAAACGGTTATCGTTGCAATTTCAAGCCTTCTTTCAAAATACGGCGTTGTATTTGCGCTTCTTGCAGGTGTCATTCTTGCAGGTATTCTTGCTTCAACAATGTCAACGGCAGACAGCCAGCTTCTCGCAGCAGCATCTGCAATCAGCCAGGATATTATGGTTGGAACATTCAAGCTCAAGATCAGCACAAAGGCAAAAATGATTGCTGCAAGAGCAACAGTTATTTTAATTGCCGTTCTCGGTGTTGTATTTGCATGGAACCCGAATTCATCCGTATTCAGAATTGTAAGTTTTGCATGGGCAGGCTTCGGCGCTTCCTTTGGTCCTGTTATGCTCTTCTCCTTATTCTGGAAGAGAACAAACAAATGGGGCGCAATGGCAGGTATGATTTCAGGCGGTATAACCGTTATTGCTTGGCATTATGCAGAGGGCGGTATATTCAGCCTTTATGAGCTTCTTCCTGCATTTGTAGTATCCTGCATCTTCATCGTTGTTGTATCTCTCTTAACAAAAGCCCCTGAAAAGGAAATTGTAGAAGAATTTGAAGATGTTAAAGCAATGTAATTCAATAAAATTAAAAGAAGCACGGCTTAATGCTGTGCTTCCTTTTTGTCCGCTTTTCTGCTGTCTATCAATTCTTTAATTCTTCCAATATCTATATCGGGAAGTCTTCTTTCAATATCAACTGAATTGACAAGGCTTCTTGAAAGCGTCTTGATAATTTCGCCTGCTTCGCTGCTTGCGTTGTCATCGGATTTAACAGTTTGCAGAACAGATAAAAGTATATTCGCGTAATTGCTTTTGTTGATGTCCTCTAAAGTGTTGAGTCCGCTGTTTTTTGCAATGGAGTAAATTGCATCAACCGTTTTCTTTAAATCGTCAGGGAATAATGTATCAAGGCTGGCAGTCAGGCTGTCATCAACATAATTTGAAAGATTGCTGAAACTTTCCGCTCTTTCAAATTCGTATCCGTTTGTAATCCAGGTAAACATATTGTGCTGCCCAACAGCAAGAGCACTGCTTTTAATAATTATGATTTTGCCGCAGGTTTCAAGCATTCTGCCAACGATTGAATCTTTAGGAGAAAGATTGATTATTTTTTCACAGTTTTCTTCTGTAAAAAGAACAGGCGCAAGATTCTTCGGAAAGCCAGGTCCGTCATTGTTGTAAACAGTCTGAACTCTTTTTTTCAGCTTTTTATCTAAAAACATAAAGCTGAACATTGCAAGATTTCCGCCCTTGGAATGTCCGCCTAACACATATTTTCCTTTAAGTTTTTGCATAAGCTCTTTCGTGTATTTCAAGGCTGCAAGCTGAACCGCAATAGGGAAATCATAAGCAAGCTCTGCATCTTCGTAGAAGCTTAAAATCTTTTCGTCTGTTCCTCTGTATGCAATATAGTATAATTTATCCTGAATTCTAAAGGTCGTTGCCGAAAAGGCGGTAGCGCTGTTTTCTTCTGCACATTCCTTGAAATCGCTGATCACAACATTTCTGTATCGTTTCGTAGCTCCTAAAACCTTTAATAATTCCTCTGTTTTTATAATGTTTTTGTTTGCTTTTGCTGCGATTTCTTCGTCGGTATACTTAAAATTCTTTGCTATGTATTTAATTGATTTTCCTTCAAAGCCGTTAAAATTAAGATAAGAAAGCCTGCAAAAAATTGCATTATCTACTTCAGTCAGTTTAAAGGTGCCAAACGAAGCGGTTGCAAATTCTTCTATGTAGTCAAATAAAGTTTTCAAATTTCATCACCTGTAAAATCATTATATGTTAAATCTCAACGCAAATCAATATGCCGGTTTTGTCAATCTTCATCTGTTTGTTGAAAAAGGTTAAAATTTGGTGTCAAAAGTTGCAGGATTATTGCATTGAACTGTTCTTTAGTATATTATGTAATTACAAATAATTTTGTTATAGGTTGTGTTTTTATGGAAAATCTTAAAAAGAAAATTTTAGAAGAAGGCGAAATCCACGAAGGTAATATTCTTAAGGTAGACAGCTTTTTGAATCATCAGATTGATGTGCCTTTCCTCAAGGAAATCGGTAAAGAATTTTATAATCGTTTCAAAGATGAAAATGTTAATAAAATTCTTACGATTGAATCTTCCGGAATCGCGATTGCAACAATGACAGCGCAGGAATTCGGCTGCCCGCTTGTGTTTGCAAAAAAGAGCTTAACCAAAAATATTGCAGGCGATATTTATTTAACACCTGTTGAATCCTTTACGCATGGTACTACTTACGGTGTTATCGTGTCCAAGCAGTTCCTCGGTAAGGGCGACAGAGTGCTGATCCTTGATGATTTCCTTGCAGTTGGTAATGCACTTAACGGTCTTATTGAAATTGTTAAGGAAAGCGGCGCAGAGCTTGTTGGCTGCGGTGCAGTTATTGAAAAAGGTTTCCAGGGCGGCGGAGATAAGCTTCGCAAGCAGGGTATTCATGTTGAAGGTCTTGCAATTATTGACAGCATGGATCCTGAAAACGGAACTATTGAATTCAGAGATTAACATAATTATTCGGCAATTCAGCCTTATAATAAAGCATTAAATTTCTATTTACGGAGGTAGAAAAATGAAAATGTCAAAGAAAATCATTGCTGTTCTTCTCAGCGTTCTCTTTGTTGCAGGCGTATTTGCAGCTTGCTCAAGCAATCCGGGCAAAACAGAAGGTAACAGTGATACAAGCAAGGTTAAAATCGGTTTCATCTGCTTACATGATGAAAACTCAACTTACGATCTTAACTTTATCAACGCAGCAAAAGAAGCTATTAAAACTTTAGGTCTTACAAAAGATCAGTACATCATCAAAACAAATGTTCCTGAAGATCAGCAGTGCGCAGATACAGCTAAAGAGCTTATTGATGCAGGCTGCAATCTTATCTTTGCAGACAGCTTCGGTCATGAGTCTTTCCTTATCAATGTTGCTAAGGAATATCCGGATGTTCAGTTCTGCCATGCAACAGGTACAAGAGCACACACAGAAGGTCTTGATAACTACCACAATGCTTTCGCTTCAATCTATGAGGGCCGTTATCTTGCAGGTGTTGCTGCTGGTATGAAAATCAATCAGATGATTGAAGAAAAAACAAAAATCGGCAATATTACTGTTACTGCTGAAACAGCTAAGATCGGTTATGTAGGTGCTCATCCTTATGCAGAGGTTAAATCAGGCTATACATCTTTCTACCTTGGTGCTAAAAGCGTTTGCCCAACTGTAACTATGGAGGTTACATTTACAGGCGAATGGTATCATGAAGCTAAGGAAAAAGAAGCTGCAACAAAGCTTATCAATGATGGTTGTATCCTTATCAGCCAGCATGCAGACTCAATGGGTGCTCCAACAGCTTGTGAAACTGCAGGCGTTCCGAATGTATCCTACAACGGAAGCACTGTAAGCGCTTGCCCGAACACATTCATCGTTTCTTCAGCTATCAACTGGGCTCCTTACTTCGAGTATATTATTACTCAAACAAAGAATGGCGAGGCTATTGATAAAGACTGGATCGGTACTCTTGCAACCAATTCAGTAGTTCTTAGTGATATCAATGAAAAGGCTGCTGCTCCTGGAACAGCAGATAAGATTGCTGAAGTTAAAGCTCAGCTTGAAGCAGGTACACTTCATGTATTTGATACATCAACCTTTACTGTTAAAGGCAAAACTTTAACATCTTATAAGGCTGATGTTGATACTGATGATGCGTTCACACCTGATACAGAGGTTATTGCAGACGGATATTTCAACGAATCAGCAAAAGAAATGCGTTCTGCTCCATATTTTGATATCGATATTGATGGTATTACCGATATTGGTTAATAATTGAGAATAAATCTCGCAATGTTTGTGACCGTGCATATACACGGTCACAGATTTTTTAAGAAACTTTTGCGGAGGTAAGCGATGAAACAGGAGCTTGCAATTGAATTAAAAGGCATAACAAAAACCTTCGGCAGTGTTGTTGCAAATAAGAATGTAGACCTTAAAGTATATAAAGGAGAAATTCTTGCTATTCTTGGGGAAAACGGAAGCGGCAAAACAACATTGATGAATATGGTTTCAGGCATTTATTATCCCGATGAAGGCAGTATCTTTGTTGATGGGAAAGAGGTTGTTATCCGTTCTCCAAAAGATGCGTTCAAGTATAAAATCGGAATGATACATCAGCATTTCAAGCTTGTTGATGTTTTTACTGCAACCGAAAATATCGTT
>JAIDLO010000230.1:5193-7597 GCA_029050995.1 Eubacterium sp.
GTATTAAAGACGATAAGAAATTTAATATTAAAGAAGCAAAAAAACGAGTTAAGGAAATTACAGATAAATATGGTTTTGTAATTGACCTTGATAAAAAAATATACGAAATGTCTGTTTCCGAAAAGCAAACCGTTGAAATTATCAAGGTGCTTTACAGAGGGGCAGATATACTCATTCTTGATGAGCCAACGGCTGTTTTAACACCTCAGGAAACGAAGAAGCTTTTTGATATTCTTCGCCGAATGAGAAGAGACGGAAAATCAATTATCATTATTACGCATAAGCTTCACGAGGTGCTTGATATTTCTGACAGAGTTACTACACTCAGAAAAGGAGAATATGTAGGCACAGTTCTTACAAATGAAGCAACAGAGCAGTCCTTAACGGAAATGATGGTCGGCGAAAAGGTCAGCCTGAATATCAAAAGAACAGAGCCTGTTAATCCGCAGGAAATGTTAATTGTAAAAAATCTTTCTGTTAAAGGTGCAGAAAATAAGCTTGTGCTTGATGATGTCAATTTTACTGTTCGTTCAGGCGAAATATTCGGTATAGCAGGTATTTCCGGCTGCGGACAGAAGGAATTGCTTGAAGCAATCGCAGGGCTTCAGAAGGCTATGCCTGAGTCAAGCATCATTTATAAGCCAGAGGGCGATGAACCAAAGGAGCTTGTCGGTAAATCTCCAAGAGATATAAGAAAGCTCGGAATTGCGCTTTCCTTTGTTCCTGAGGACAGACTTGGTATGGGTCTTGTAGGCAATATGGATATTGTCGATAATATGATGCTCAGAAGCTATAAAAAAGGCGCTTCGGCATTTCTTGACAGAAAAGATCCGAAGTCACTTGCAGACAGCATTATTGAAAGTCTTGATGTTGTAACGCCGAGTGCGGCAACCCCTGTTCGCCGTTTATCGGGCGGTAATGTACAAAAGGTGCTTGTTGGTCGTGAGATTTCATCAAATCCAAAGGTACTTATGGTTGCTTATCCTGTAAGAGGACTTGATATTAATTCATCCTATACAATTTATAATCTGCTTACAAAGCAAAAAGAGAGCGGAGTAGCCGTTATCTTTGTCGGCGAAGACTTGGATGTTCTTGTTGAGCTTTGTGACAGAATTATGGTTATCAATTCCGGTAAAATAACTGGCATTGTAGACGGCAGAACAGCCGTTAAAGAAGAAATCGGTTTGCTTATGACGAAGAGCACAGAAAAGGAGGAGGCATAATATGAAAGCTAATCAGAAAAAAAGAGAGCCGCTTTTTCATATTGTTAAAAGAGATAGCCTTCCCTGGCAGAAATCGTGGCTGATCCGAATTGGTGCAATCGTTGCGGCGCTTATTTTATGTGCACTTTTAACAATGATTATCACGCATGAAAACCCAATCAGCGTTTATGCAACAATGATAGAAGGTGCATTCGGAACACAAAGAAGAATGTGGAATTTATTGCAGAGTCTTGCAATGCTTCTTTGCGTTTCCCTTGCTGTTACACCTGCATTTAAAATGAGATTCTGGAATATCGGCGGAGAAGGACAAGTCCTTATCGGAGGTCTTGCAACAGCAGCTTGTATGTATCTTCTTGGCGGTAAAATGCCGAATGCGCTGCTTATTATTGTTATGATTGTTGCAAGTATTCTGGCAGGTGCAATCTGGGCAGTTATTCCTGCTTTCTTTAAAGCAAAATTCTGTACCAATGAAACACTTTTTACACTTATGATGAACTATGTAGCAATTCAGATTGTTTCCTATTTTGTAATGCTTTGGGAGAATCCAAAGGGCTCAAGTAAAATCGGTATTATTAATCAGTCTACACATGCAGGCTGGATGCCGACAATTGGAACGAACGAATATCTTCTGAATATCTTAATTGTTCTTGCGCTTACTATTTTGATGTTTGTTTATCTTAAATACAGCAAGCACGGTTATGAGATTTCAGTTGTAGGCGAATCAGAAAATACAGCAAGATATATAGGTCTTAATGTTAAAAAGGTTATTATCCGTACAATGCTTTTATCAGGCGGTATCTGCGGTATTGCAGGTCTACTCCTTGTTGGCAGTACAAATCATACCATTTCCACAACAATCGCAAATAATCGCGGCTTTACAGCGATTATGGTATCGTGGCTTGCAAAGTTTAATCCGATCAATATGATTTTAACCTCTTTTCTTCTTGTATTCCTTGAAAAAGGAGCAAGCGAGATTTCTACTGTATTCGGTTTAAATCAGTCTTTTTCAGATATTATAACGGGTATAATTCTGTTCTTCATAATCGGAAGTGAATTCTTTATCAATTATCAGCTTCATTTCCGCCATTCACATAAGGAGGTAAAGTAATATGGGTACATTAATTACTTTTCTTCAGCGTGCAATCTGCCAGGGCATACCGCTCCTTTATGGTGCAACCGGC
>JAIDLO010000231.1 GCA_029050995.1 Eubacterium sp.
GGTTACGCCTTTTTTATAATACATTGTATCGCCGAACTGCCATATCATTTCTTTGGATTCCTGATCCTCCAAAACCTCTACTGTGCCTTTCAGCATAATTCCTCTGTAAAATCTTTTATCGCAAAAGTAAAGGCAAGCCTTTGGATTATTCCTAAAGGACTGCACCTTTTTTGAAGATGTATTTGTTGATAAATAAATTTCCTTTATTCCGTTTCTTTTTCTTGGCTTTAACATCGCTTTTGTATTCGGAAATCCATCTTCATCAACAGAGCTTATATAGCAAATACTTTGCTTATCTATCATATTTCCAATTGTTTTTTCTGCATCTCTCATAACTTTTCTCCTTAAAATTTAATCAAGCATTCAGCTTTTTCAACAACCCTGCACAGCCGTCATAAATATCACGATATGCAACATCAAATCTTCTTGAATACCAAGGATCAGCAACATCTCCGCCTCGGTCTGTATAATCCATCAGCTTGCTGATTTTATTGTCCGTATCTCCGCCGAATATGCGCATCATATTGCGGATATTGGCGCTATCCATTCCGATAAAATAATCATATTTATCATAGTCACTTTTCTTAAGCTGAACAGCTCGCTTGCCTTCGCAGGACAGTCCGTGCCTTGCGAGCTCTGCCTTTGCAGGCGGATAAACAGGATTTCCGATTCCGTTCCATATCTCCTCTGTACTTGTTGCAGATGAAGCAATCACAAAATCGTCAGCCATCCCCTGCTTCTGAACCATATCCTTGAATATAAACTCCGCCATTGGCGAACGGCAGATATTGCCGTGACATACTAACATAATCTTAATCATTTCGTAAATCCTTAATGTATCTTTCTTTTTTCCATGTTTCTTTTTTACTGCATTTGAGGTTTTCAATCTGCACATTTTCGGCATGCCTTATAAAAAGAGCATAGCTCGGAAGATTTCTGAAGCGGTTTGCTTCCGGATACTCCTTTGCATATTCGGGAATAAACAAGCGTTTATCCACTGTATCGTGAACTTGCGATAATTCAAGATTGATGTTTTTCAGCAAAACATTTTTAACTCTTTTAATCTTCCCCTTTTGCTTAAAACCGCAAATCATAATCGGGATTTCAACCTCTCTGGCAGACAGATTTTCAACCAAAATATTTGATATTTCACTTTTCATATCAAACTGATTTTTATCAGCTATTCCGCTTTTTTCTGCCTTTTCGCCGAACTCAATCGCTCTTGCACTCTGCCCATTTACAATTGCCGCTCTGTTCCTGTTTCCAAGCCTTATAAACAGCGGACAGGAACAGCGGTCTGCCTCTATATTTGTGATTGTAACATTGCTCAGCTTTGTTCCGTCAACCGCTTCAAGTGCAATTGCGGAAACAGTACCGGGGTAAACATCCGTCATAAACAGTTTGCAATTTTCAATCGTTATATTGCTTATATCGTGTGTTGTTTCCGTACCTATTTTAACGGAATTGGTGCGTGATATAATCTCACAGTTGCGAACAGTTATATTCTTACATTCGCTGTTGCAGCCTTCCCAGACAGCATTTTTAATGCAAACGCCATCATCAGCCGTAGATACAAAGCAATGCTCAATCAAAACATTGCTTGAGCCGACCATATCAAATCCGTCTGCATTGGCAACATTGCGGTTATTATTTATAACAAAATCTTTGATTTCAACAGTATCGCACTTGTCCATTCTAAAGGTCCAATATGCACTGTTTTCAATGATAAAATTATGCGCCTTAACATTTTTGCAGTTTACAAGCACAATCGGACTGCCGTACTTACTCTGATGCGCAAAACGAAGCTGTTTTCTGTATTCCTGGCGCATTTCAATAACATCAATATAATCAGCAGGTTTCGTTATATTTTCCTCATAAACAGGCTTCCTGCCGAACAGATGACCGTTTCCTTTCAGCTTTCCGCCGCCCGTTATCGTTATATTTTCAAGGCTTTCTCCGTAAACAAGCGTTTTATTCTGATAGCCTTCGCCTGTTGTATTTGCAATTATGGAAGAGCCTCGTTCAATAAATAAAGTTACATTGGATTGAAGAAAAACAGTTGTTGAGGTATAATCTCCGCCTGCAATCAGAACTGTTCCGCCTGTTTCGGAAGCCGCCTCAATCGCCTTATTTATGTAAGGTGCATTATCAAAGTTTTCGTCATTTGCGACTGCGCCGAAACTGCGTATATCAAACACATTTTCGGTAGGCAGTTCCATATCACAAATATAATCATCCTCGGGGTAATAGGACGAAAAATCGTATTCCCTCACTTCAGTGTATGGATCTCCCGTTGTTATTCT
Source organism: Eubacterium sp. (assembly GCA_029050995.1). Classification (GTDB taxonomy): domain Bacteria; phylum Bacillota; class Clostridia; order Oscillospirales; family Acutalibacteraceae; genus Eubacterium_R. The sequence continues at coordinate 2,304 of JAIDLO010000231.1, forward strand.
TGTATCCTTCCAGAAAAGAGCAGTATTCAGTTTATCAAAAATAGTTCGTTTTGCTTTCGCCATATCATTTTCCTCTTACTCTATTTCTACTAAGTCCCGTATTACCTCGCCTGCCATCATCAGCCCTGCAACAGACGGCACAAAGGATACGGAAGCAGGCGGAACATTTCTGCATTTCGGTTCTTCCGTTGAATAAACAACCTTTAAATGATTGATTCCCCTTTTGCGAAGCTCAACACGCATTTTCTTTGCAAGCGGGCAGTATGATGTTTTGGAAATATCAGTTATTTTCAGCTGATCAGGCTCAAGCTTGTTGCCCGTTCCCATAGCTGAAATGATTTTAATATTATTCTTCATTGCAATTTCAGCAAGCAAAAGCTTTGATTGAACAGAGTCTATGCAATCAATAATATAATCAAACTCCGTTAAATCAACACTGCTGTTTTCATCAAAAAACTCTTTAATTGCAGTTACCTTGCATAATGGATTGATGTCCTCTATTCTGCTTTTGGAAACAGCAACCTTGTCCATTCCGACTGTTGAATGCAGTGCAATAAGCTGGCGGTTGATATTGGTCATATCAACAACATCATTGTCAACAACAGTAATGCTGCCTACCCCTGCCCTTGCGAGTGCCTCAGCGGCATAAGAGCCAACACCGCCTACACCGAAAATGATAACAGTCGACTGCTTCAGCTTTTCCATACCCTCTTCGCCCAATAATCCAATTGAGCGTGAAAAAGAATTGTTCATATAAACACCTGTAAACTTGTTTTTTTATTTAATATAATACAATTATAC
>JAIDLO010000232.1 GCA_029050995.1 Eubacterium sp.
CAATATTAGATGGAGGTATAACAGGAATAAGCATAATGATTTCAACCTTAACAGATTGGCCGTTAGGATTATTTATTTTTGTACTGAATATTCCATTTATGTTTGCAGGTCTGAAACTTATCGGCAAGCAATTCTTTGTTAGAGGTGCTTTCGGAATGGCTGTTTTTTCCGGTATGACTGAAGTATTTCACGAATTAGATCCAATTACCAACGAAACAGTTCTTGCTGTAGTTTTTGGTGGGCTTTTGCTCGGCATAGGTGTTGGATTGGTTCTTCGCTTCGGTGGCTGCTTGGATGGAACAGAAATTGTAGCTTTACTGTTAAGTAAGAAAAATAGCTTCTCTGTAGGACAAATCATTTTTATATTTAATATAATTATTTTTATAGTAGCCGGATTGTTGTTTGGATTTGACAGAACTATGTATAGCTTGCTTTCATATTTTATTACCTATAAGGTAATAGATTTAGTAGAAAATGGTTTGGAACAGGGAAAAGCAGTAACAATAATTACAGATCAAGGCAATACAGTTGCTCAAAGTTTATATCAAAAATTAGGAAGAACCTGTACTTCTATTGACGCTCAAGGTCTTATTAGCGGTAAGAAAGAAATGTTGTATTGTGTAGTAACACGAGTGGAATTAACGGCAGTTCGTCAGGTTATAAAAGAAATAGACGGCTCAGCTTTTGTAACAATTTCAGATGTGTCTGAAATACTTGGAGAACATATAAAAAAGAAAATGTAGCAATATCAAAAAAGCAAAGCACAAAAGTGCTTTGCTTTTTTGGTTTGCATCTTAATGGAAAATAATTAAAATATATACTATTTTTATATTGAAATTTTACTGTCTTTATGCTATTCTCTTTGCGAAGAAAAAAGCGTATTACTTTTTTACGGAAAGGACATCATTTTATGAAGTTACTTGATAAGGCAAATGTAAAGAAAATCGGTCAGGCTGATCCGTTTATTCTTGAGGCAAACGGTAAGTTTTATATATACACAACAGGGGAAGACGGCATTTATGCTTACTATGCTGATGATTTATTCGGCGAATGGCATTATCACGGAATGGTGTTTACAAGAAAAGACCACGAATGCTTCTGGGCGCCAAGTGTAATTGAGCTTGACGGTAAATTTTATATGTACTGCTCTTTTGAATTTTATGATGATATTCCAGATCAGGGCGGTCATAGGCAGACTATGTTTGTTTCCGTTGCAGACAATCCGCTCGGTCCGTTCACTGATGAAAAACAGCTTCTTCATCCTTTTTCAATCGACTCTCATGTTGTTAAAAATGAAAACGGACTTTTCATTTTCTATTCAACCAATACCTTTGAGGGCAGCAGAATCGGAACATATATCGTTGTAGACAGATTGCTTGATCCTTTCACGGTTGAGGGTAAGCCGCATACAGTTGTTGTGCCTACACTTGATGAGGATATTTACAGATTTGACAGATACAAAAAAGGACAGCATTGGCATACAATCGAGGGTGCTTTCTATTTCAGAGAAGGCGACTGGCAGTATGTTATGTACAGCGGAAACTGCTATGAAAAGCCAACCTATTATATCGGCTACGCCCGTGCTAAAACGGATGAAACAGATTTAACAAAAATTGAATTTCATAAATTCCCTGATGATGATACATACAGCCCTGTTATGGCTAAAAATGATTTTGAAGAGGGAACAGGTCATCATAGTATCATCAAGTATAAAGGCGAATATTACGCGATTTATCACGCTAGAGATTATGACGATCACAGAGAGAATGTAGACAGAAGAACTGCAAGAATCTGCAAGCTTCATGTTAAAGACGGAATTATAACTGCAGAGCAGTATTATGATCATATTTAAGAGGTTTTATGGCAAGAGAATTAACATACAATCAGATTGTTGAAAGAAGCATCATTAAAACATACAGAAAATCTATCTGGAATCCGTTTGTTGAAGCCTGCCAGAATTATCAGCTGGTGAATGACGGCGATAAAATTGCTGTTTGTATCAGCGGCGGCAAGGATTCCGTGCTTCTTGCTAAGTGTATGCAGCAGTTAAAACGAGTTTCCAAAACAGATTTTGAGCTTGTTTTTATCTGTATGGACCCGGGCTATAATGAGGCAAACAGAAAGAAAATTGAAGAAAACTGCGCTAAGCTGGAAATTCCTGTTCAGATATTTGAAAGTGATATTTTCTCTGTAACAGAGGTAGTAGGCGGCAGCCCTTGCTATCTCTGCGCAAGAATGAGAAGAGGGCATTTATATGCAAAGGCGAAAGAACTTGGTTGTAATAAAATCGCACTTGGTCATCATTTGTCTGATGTAATTGAAACAACGCTTATGGGTATGTTTTACGGTGCTCAGCTTCAAGCAATGCTTCCAAAGCTCCATTCAACAAATTTTGAGGGTATGGAGCTGATCAGACCGCTTTACTGCGTGAATGAATCCGCAATCATAAATTGGCGTGAATTCAACAATCTTGAATTTATCCAGTGTGCTTGCCGTTTTGTTGATGAATACAGCCATTCCGAAGACGGAATTGGCGAATCCAAAAGGCAGGAAATTAAACAGCTTATAAAGGATTTAAAGAAAATAAATCCCGATATTGAATCCAATATCTTCAATTCAATTCATAATGTTAAGCTTGATACTTTTATCAGCTATAAGCAAAAGGGAATAGAGCATAGCTTTCTTGAAGAGTTTTAGGAGATACTGATATGAAAAAGAAAGAATTTTTGCAGATTGCAAAAGAACTCAATGAAAAGCTTAATATTGTTCCATTATTATTCGGCTCATTGGGTTTAGAGCAAAGGCTTGATGTGAGTCTTAATGCGAAAGATATTGATGTACTAATTCCCGAAGAATTCTTAAATGAAAAATGGCAATACATTGTTGATGTTATGAATAATAATGGTTATACATTATATGATTTGCATGAGCATGCTTTTGAAAAAGACGGTTTAAGTTTTGCATTTGCTTCAATAGAAAGCCTAACGCCTTTTGCAAATATTGATATATCAAATATTCCTATCATTACTGAAGAGGGAATTCGTTATTTTCTTTTAGAATTGCAGGACTATTTGAAAGTTTATACTGCTTCTTCAAAAGACGGATACAGAAAAAATATAAAGAATAAACAAGACCAACATAAAATTGATTTGATTAATAAAGCAATTAGAAAATAAAAAAGCCTTCCCCTTGAGGGGAAGGTGGATGCGAAGCAGACGGATGAGGTGTTTTAAAGCAAATTGTTGATTGTATATTCCACCTCATCAGTCTCACTCTGTTCGACAGCTTCCCCTCAAGGGGAAGCCTTTTTTATTGTCTGTTTAATAATTGATTTCAATTGGCATACCGCCGTTTTCTCTTGATTTGTCTGCAAGATAAACGGAAAGATGTCCTGCAACGGAATCAAAAATTGATGTGCAGGCAAGGCTTGGATTTTCATTTCTGATGAATGAAACGAAGTCTGCTGAAAGTCTTTCATCTCCGCCGCCGTGTCCGCCGTAAGCACCAACCATATCGCCCTGAACATTAAGGTCAACAACCTCAACATCACATTCCTCGTGATGTGCATCAGGAGATGGGTTGATTTTTAAAACAGTGAATTTGGATTCTTCAAAGTTTCCGAAAATTTCGCCCTTCGTGCCTATAATATGAATATTTCTTCTTGGCTCTGATGAACCGCCAACCATATTATGTGTGCCTGTTGCACCTGAAGCAAAGTTAACAAGAACGCTCTGGTGGTCAACAACATCATTATCGCATTTATAGATACAGCGTGCATATGGGCTGTCGCTCTTCATAAGGTTGATTTTGTCATCAATCGTTGGATTTTCAATTCCCTCAAGTGCATCCCAAACATAGAATGCCCATCTGTCCGGATGATCTATGTAAAGTCTTTTTGTTGAATAAACGCAAGTATCAACATGTGGGCAGTCTTTCATACAGATTGTGCCTGCATTTTCCGGTGCGTTTTCCGGCTTGAACTGATATTTACTGCCGAAAGAAGAAATCATTGTTGGCTTTGTTTCGCTCATAAGCCACATCATTAAGTCAAGGTCGTGGCAGCATTTTGCAAGAAGCATTGTTGTATGGCATTTCTTTGAATTTGCCCATTTACCTCTTATGTATGAGGTTGAAAGATGATGATAGCTTACATGCTCGGTTGTCTGAATATTAATAATATCGCCGATTTCGCCGTTTGCAATTCTTTCCTTAATTCCATAGTAGAATGGGGTGTAACGAAGAACATGGCAAATCATAACCTTGCTGTTATTTTTTCTTGCACATTCAACAAGCTCTCTCATTTCTTCTTCGTTAACAGCAAAAGGCTTTTCAAGAAGCATATCGTATCCTGCATTCAGAAGCGGGATTGATGTTTCAATATGCTGTTCATCCATTGTGCCGTTAATAATTGTATCGGCAAGCTTGCCTTTCTTTGCAAGCTCATCAGCAGATTCAAAGCACATATCTTCGCCGAAGCCGAAGTATTCCATAGCCTTTTTTCTTCTGACAGGGTTCGGATCGGCAACGCCGACAATTTTAAGCTTATCCGGGTCGGTTTTAGCAAGCTCACTATAAACAAAAGCTCTGTGGCCTGCACCAACAATTATCGCTGTAACAGGTTTCTTTTCCATAGAATTTTACCTCTTTAAATTTAAAATTTTGTTTATTATATATCAGTAAGATTTACATTTCAATATAAATGCTAAAAAATTTATAAAATTATAAATTTTGTTATTTATGGTATTGATTTCTTTATGCCTTGGGTATTATAATCTTATAAATAA
>JAIDLO010000233.1 GCA_029050995.1 Eubacterium sp.
AGACGGGTTTATCGGCATTATCACAGGCGGATTTACAGCCTGCGCAGGCGGCGTAACCGTTGCCGTGCTTTCGGGACTGATCGTTTCCATGATTGCCAAACCAAAGGATAAGGGATAAAGAGAGAAAGGAACAGCTAATGCTGTTCCTTTTAATTCTTTTTATAAAAATATGGACCAATCCAGCCGTCCTCGTGTGTTCGTGAATATGCCCACGAAAAATCATCTGCCGTTATAACGAAATCACACCAGCCTGCAACAGAATTACATAAATCAATAATATCCTGCTCATCTAAATCTTCTGCATTCTTCAGCTTTACAGTAAAAAATTTATTCGCTTCAAAAATAAGCGTGCAGTCCTTTTTCTGTAATTTCTTGAATTCCTCTGTTGGATTCTCCATTGTTTCAACAATTTCAAAGCTGAACATATGCCAAAGGAATGTACAGCATTCTTTTTGAGGAAGGCAGTTTTCATAAGCCTCTGCCCTTTTTTCTTCACTAACATTTTCAGGAAGAATTTGATCAACCCATAATTTTTTATATTCTTCTGTTTCTTTATCGCTTAATATTTCATATTCAATATTGAGATTTGCTTTTAACAGTTCTAATTCTTCAATTAGTTTTTCGTGCTCTGTTTTCGCATTTCTTTTTCTTGAAATTATATTTGGTATAAAATAAATTATCCCTGCAAAATGCCTTTCCAAAAATTCCATAAATTTGGACATTTCTTTTTCTTTGCACTTTTCGTCTAACAGCCACGGAAGATTTTCTGATTGAATAGTTAAGTGAATCAAATCCTCAACTATATCATCAGATTTTTCATAGAATTCTGAAAAGTATTCTTCCGGTGCAGGTGAATAAATATGTATTTGAAAATTCCCAACAAATATATCATCAGCATCTATATTATTAAGAATTTCAAGACCTTTTTCCTTAACATCATCCATAGTTACGAAAGCCGTTTCAGGATAAGATACGAATTTTCCATTTACATATATTTCTGCATCACAACACCATTTTTTATTTCTTGATAAATAGCCATATAAAATATTAACCTTTGATAAATCAATATGAAGTGACTCAAAAAACGCTCTTTCTTCATCACTCATCATTTCTGCAACATATTTTTGAAAATTCCTATTACTCTGGGTATCTTCTATTTTTGCCTCATCAAAAAGTTTTTTTGTTTTTTCCTCATCAATATCAATTTTATATTTTCCGTATTCAAAAATCGCCATATATTCTTTCCCTCCTATCAAAATACAAACAAAAATAAACTCTACTAATTTCCATTCTAAATATAAAAATTGGATAACGCATTATGATTTGTAAGCTGCTTAATAATGCACCAACC
>JAIDLO010000234.1 GCA_029050995.1 Eubacterium sp.
GCTTATATCATTTCAAGAATCAACGGCTTTACTTATGTAAAAACTGATTATGATTTCTACACAGGCGAGCTTAATGTTCTTGAAACAAAGGCATTCTCAGACGGTGAAAGAGCTGCTGTTAAGTGCTATGGCGCTAACGATGTTCTTGAAGGTGTTGCAATTATGAAGGAAGAGGGCGTTGATGTTTCTATTACAGGTAACTCAACAAACCCAACTCGTTTCCAGCATCTTGTTGCAGGCACATATAAGAAATGGGCTCTTGAAAACGGCAAATCATACTTCTCAGTTGCATCAGGCGGCGGTACAGGCCGTACACTTCATCCTGATAATATGGCTGCAGGTCCTGCTTCATATGGTTTAACAGACTCTATGGGTAGAATGCACGGCGACGCTCAATTTGCAGGTTCATCTTCCGTTCCTGCTCACGTTGAAATGATGGGACTTATTGGTATGGGTAACAACCCAATGGTAGGTGCTACCGTTGCAACAGCTGTTGCTATTGCCGAGGCAATTAAATAAGCCAATTTTTACAACACTAAAAAATTTTAGGGATGACACATTCATTTGTGTCATCCCTTTTTGCTTACAAAATTGTGTTGTTTTTAGCTGTTATATCTTAACGAAGTTTTTAAATCAAAGGACAGCATTGTCCCTTGATTTATTTTATGATATAATTTTTTAACAGAAAAATCGGAATTTGAGGAGGAAAGATATATGTTTTTGGATACTACTTTTTTAAAGAATGATGAAATACAATTACTATTAGAAAAAAATGTTGATGGGGATGAAAAGAGAAATTGGGTTCCAACCTATCATTTTTCAATCTGCAATCTCAGTGGCACTAAAATGGGGATTTGTGACTTGAGAATTGGATATAACGATAACCTTTATTATGGCGGACACATTGGCTATACTGTTTTTCCGGAATACAGAGGAAACCATTATGCCGGTAAAGCCTGCTTATTATTGTTTCAACTTGCCTTAAAACATAATATGGATTATTTGTACATAACCTGCAATCCGGACAATTATGCTTCAAGAAAAACTTGCGAGTATGCCGGTGGTAAACTATTAGAAATAGTAGAACTTCCGGAGGGAAATGATATGCGTGATAATGGTGAATTAAAAAAATGCATCTATAAATTCACTTTGTAAAATTGAACAAAATCCAATTAGATTTTTTATATATAGTTTATACAAATAAAAGCGTTGGTTAAACCAACGCTTTTAATTTTATATTTATTACATTGAAGTATGGAAGGTTCTTGCGATAACCTCTTCCTGCTTTTCACGAGTAAGCTTATTAAAGTTTACTGCATAGCCTGAAACACGGATTGTAAGAGACGGATAAAGAGTCGGGTCATTCATAGCATCAACAAGCTTCTGACGATTCAGAACATTTACATTAAGATGATGTGCATTCTGCGCAAAATAGCCATCAAGCATTGTTGTTAAATGTTCAATTCTGTTTTCCATATCAGTTCCAAGTGTATCCGGTGTGATTGAGAAGGTGTTTGAAATACCATCCTGGCAGCAGCCATAATCAAGCTTAGCAACGGAATTCAGAGAAGCAAGAGCACCTTCTGAATCTCTGCCGTGCATTGGGTTTGCACCCGGAGCAAATGGTTCGCCTGCTTTTCTTCCATCAGGTGTTGCGCCTGTTTTCTTACCGTACATTACATTTGATGTAATTGTAAGAATGGAAAGTGTATGCTTAGCCCCTCTGTAAGCAGGTGTTTTGCAAAGCTCTTTATAGAAATACTCAATAAGATCTTTTGCGATATCATCAACACGGTCGTCATCATTTCCGTATTTCGGGAATTCGCCCTCTGTTTTGAAATTGGTAATAATGCCTCTTTCATCCTTAATCGGCGTTACCTTTGCATATTTGATTGCTGAAAGTGAATCAGCAACAACCGAGAAGCCGGAAACACCAAATGCCATAAGACGCTCAACCTCTGTATCATGAAGGCTCATCATCAGTCTTTCATAAGCGTACTTATCGTGCATATAGTGGATAATATTCATTGTATTTACATAAAGGCGAGCCATCCAGGAAAGATATTCCTTGTAAGCCTTAATTACCTTATCATAATCAAGCACCTCTTCAGCAAATACTTCGCTTTCAGGTGCGATCTGATCGCCGTGAACCTCATCCTTGCCGCCGTTCAGCGCCATAAGAAGAACCTTTGCAAGATTGCAGCGCGCACCGAAGAACTGCATCTGCTTACCCTCTTTCATAGCTGATACACAGCAAGCAATTGCATAATCGTCGCCGTAATCCTTACGCATTACATCATCATTTTCATACTGAATTGAATCTGTATCAATAGAAACCTTAGCACAGAAATTCTTGAATCCCTGCGGAAGCTTCTGGCTCCATAAAACTGTAATGTTTGGTTCAGCGCTTGAGCCAAGGTTGTAAAGTGTCTGAAGAACACGGAAAGAGGTTTTTGAAACCATATGCTTTCCTTCGTTTGTTACACCGCCGAGAGAACAGGTTACCCAAACAGGATCGCCTGCGAAAAGATCATTATATTCAGGTGTACGAAGATGACGAACTAAACGAAGCTTAACAACAAGGTCATCAATAAGCTCCTGTGCGCCTTTTTCATCAAGCGTACCCTCTGCAAAATCTCTTTCAATATAGCAGTCAATAAATTCAGCAATTCTTCCGATTGAGTTTGCTGCACCATTCTGCTCTTTGATCGCACCAAGATAACCGAAATAGAGCCACTGGATTGCTTCCCTTGCATTTTTAGCAGGCGCAGAAATATCAAAGCCGTGATCAAGTGCCATAACCTTAAGCTGATTCATAAATTCAATCTGCTTTGCAAGATCCTCTAAAAGATGAATTGTTGTTTCATCAAGATAATCCTTGCCTTCAAGATTGTGCTTATCAAGCTTTTTCTGCTCAATAAGATAATCCATACCGTAAAGCGCAATTCTGCGGTAATCGCCAATGATTCTTCCTCTTGCATAAGCATCCGGAAGACCTGTTAAAATACCGGCATGACGCGCTTTCTTCATTGTATCTGTATAAGCACGGAACACACCTGTATTATGTGTTGTTCTGTAGGTAAACTCATCCTTGATTTTATCAGACATTTCATAGCCGTAAGCCTCACAAGCCTGAACAGCATTTCTGTAGCCGGCAAAAGGAGAAACACCTCTTTTTAAAGGCATATCTGTCTGCAAGCCGACAATAATATCATCTTCCTTAATAACATAACCCGGTTTATGAGAAAGGAGTGTAAGCACCTTGCTTGCATCAACATTCAGCACGCCGCCCATTGAATTTTCAGCAACAAGCAGTTCATCAAGCTTTTTTCTTACTCTTTCTGTTCGCTCTGTCGGCGCTTCAAGGAAAGATGCATCACCATCATAAGCTGTATAGTTCTTATTTATAAAGTCACGAACATTGATACCATCGCACCATTCGCCGGTTTTAAAACCTCTCCAAGCATCATTCATAAATATTTCCTCCTTAATTCTATCTTTTCCGCAAATGTTATTTATATGTCAATAAAATTGCAACTGCTGTATAGTTTACAATCTCTTTATCTTGTTAATATCATAACAAACTTATAATCATATTGCAATTGATATTTATTTGGAAAATAAGAACGATTTTTAAATTTTTATAGTTAAATTGCACAAAGTTAAAGTTATTTCTAACTAACCGCAATATATAGTGTGTATTTACTTTTGTCACATAATATATTGTAGTTTACAGCAAATATGAAAAAATTATACACTCTGTATTTACACTTTTGTAATAATTATGCATAATAATCCCAAATTTTCATATTTTTTGCCGATATTAAGCCAAAAAGCAAAAAAATCCTGCCTTACAAGTAAAATCTACATATCGTTAATTTTTTTGTGTTTTTAAAAAATCAGCACAATATATGGTATTTTTTCTGAAAAAGTTATTGACACCAACGCTATATTTTGGTATGATGGTAAAGCACCGCACAATGTGTGTTACCGTTTTGTAACCAAGCACAATGTGTAAGCTGTTCGTATGTTATATAAATCGTATAGAAATATGGGGTAACAAGACTATGAAAATCATTAAAAGAAACGGCTCAGAAGTAGATTTTGACTTAAATAAAATTGCCGTAGCCGTAACAAAAGCAAACACAGCCTGCGAAAAGGAAGAGCTTTCTGCATCTCAGATTAAGGATATTGCAGAATATGTTGAATTCAAAATTCAGAAAGCAAACAGAGCGCTTTCCGTTGAAGAAATTCAGGATATCGTTGAAAACCAGATTATGGCGCAGGGTGCATTCGAGGTTGCAAGAAGATATGTTAAATATCGTTACAACAGAACGCTTATCAGAAAAGCAAACACAACCGATAACCAGATTTTATCTCTTATCGAATGCAACAACGAAGAGGTTAAGCAGGAAAATTCAAACAAAAACCCAACCGTAAACAGCGTTCAGAGAGATTATATGGCAGGCGAGGTTTCCAAGGACCTTACAAAGCGTATTCTTTTACCGTCCGATATCGTTGAAGCACACGAAAACGGAATCATTCATTTCCATGACGCAGACTATTTTGCACAGCATATGCACAACTGCGATCTTGTTAACCTTGAAGATATGCTGCAGAACGGAACAGTTATCAGCGGAACAATGATTGAAAAGCCGCACAGCTTTTCAACAGCCTGCAATATCGCAACACAGATTATTGCGCAGATTGCTTCCAGCCAGTACGGCGGTCAGTCTATCTCACTTTCACATCTTGCACCATTCGTTGATTTAAGCCGTAACAAGTTTAAAAAGGATGTTCGTGCAGAGTTTGAGGCTGCAGGTATTGAGCCGACTGATGAACAGATTGATAAAATCACAGAGCTTCGTGTTAAGGATGAAATCAACCGCGGTGTTCAGATGATTCAGTACCAGGTTATTACCCTTATGACAACAAACGGACAGGCTCCTTTCGTTACCGTATTTATGTATCTTGATGAAGTGCCTGAGGGACAGACAAGGGATGACCTCAAGCTTATCATTGAAGAGGTACTCCGCCAGCGTATAAAGGGCGTTAAAAACGAAAGCGGTGTCTGGATTACACCTGCATTCCCGAAGCTTATCTATGTTCTTGATGAAGACAACATTACAGAGGGCTCAAAATATTGGGATGTAACCTGCCTTGCTGCTGAATGTACAGCAAAGAGAATGGTTCCTGACTATATTTCAGCAAAGAAGATGAAGGAGCTTAAGGTTGACAAAAACGGCAATTCAAATGTTTACACCTGTATGGGATGCCGTTCCTTCCTTACTCCTTATGTTGATCCGAAAACAAATGAGCCTAAATATTACGGCAGATTTAACCAGGGCGTTGTAACGCTTAACCTTGTTGATATCGCTTGTTCATCAGGCGGAGATATGGCAAAATTCTGGAATATATTTGATGAAAGACTTGATCTTTGCTATCGCGCACTTATGTGCCGCCACAACAGATTGCTCGGCACACCAAGCGATGTTGCACCAATTCTTTGGCAGTACGGCGCACTTGCAAGACTCAAAAAAGGCGAAACTATTGATAAGCTTCTTTTCGGCGGCTATTCAACCATTTCACTTGGCTATGCAGGTCTTTACGAATGTGTTAAATATATGACAGGCAAGAGCCATACGGATGATGAGGCAAAGGATTTTGCACTTTCCGTTATGCAGAAAATGAATGATGCCTGCCAGACATGGAAAAAACAGGAGCACATTGATTTCTCTGTTTACGGCACACCGCTTGAATCCACTACATACAAATTCTCTAAATGCCTTCAGAAGCGTTTCGGCAAAATCCCGGGCGTTACAGATAAGAACTATATTACAAACAGCTATCATGTTCATGTTACCGAGGAAATTGATGCTTTCAAAAAGCTTTCCTTTGAGGCTGAATTCCAGAAGCTTTCTCCGGGCGGCGCAATCAGCTATGTAGAGGTTCCGAATATGCAGGATAATATCCCTGCTGTATTAAGCGTAATGCAGTATATTTATGAGCATATTATGTATGCAGAGCTGAACACAAAGAGCGACTATTGCCAGTGCTGCGGCTACAACGGCGAAATCCAAGTTGTAGACAACGGCGAGGGTAAGCTCGTTTGGAGATGCCCGAACTGCGGAAACGAAGATCAAGACAAAATGAATGTTGCCCGCCGTACCTGCGGTTATATCGGAACACAGTTCTGGAATCAGGGCAGAACACAGGAAATTAAAGAAAGAGTGTTACATTTATAATATGAATGTTGCAGAAATAAAAACAAATGATATTGCAAACGGAGAGGGCGTTCGTACCTCTCTTTTTGTATCGGGATGCCGTCATCATTGCCCCGATTGCTTCAACGCAATGGCTTGGGATTTTAAATACGGCAGATTATATACAGAGGATATAGAAAAAGAAATCCTTGAATCCGTCAAATATCCTTGGATTGCGGGCTTATCCCTTCTCGGCGGAGAACCGTTTGAGCCGGAAAATCAGGAAACACTGTTAAACCTTGTTCGCAATTTCAAAAAGGAATATCCGAACAAAACAATCTGGTGCTACAGCGGATTTACGATTGAAGAAATCGCAGGGGTTGTTCCCTCCCGTGCCTCAACACCGACTGCAATAGAGCTTTTAAAAGAGCTTGACATTCTTGTTGACGGAAAATTTGAAAAGGAACTCAAAAATATTATGCTCAAATTCCGAGGCTCTGAAAATCAAAGAGTTATTGATGTTCAGAAAACACTGAAAGAAAAGAAAATTATTTTGTATCTTAGTTAAATCTTTATTTTTTCTTTAGCAAATTCCATTTTAAAAGTATTAAAATAAAGCACATAGATAACTC
>JAIDLO010000235.1 GCA_029050995.1 Eubacterium sp.
GCTCTTGGATATTTGCTGGAGGAGGTTAGCTGAACAAGGGCGGGAGATAAAGCAGTTGTACTGTGTCCAAGCCTTTTTAAAAGTGTATAGCCGCTTCCGTCTGAGCCAAGGTTTTTCTGTGCCTTTCCGCCTGCGGCAACGATTATGTCATCAGCTTTAAAAATACCTTTTGAAGAATGAACTGTTAAATCCTTTTGAATTTCGGTAACTTCGCAATCCGTTATGATTTCAATGTTAAGCTTATGGCAGGCTTCAAGCAGAATATCAAGCACGGTTTCGGCTTTCAGTGAATACGGATAAATTCTTCCTTGTTCTTCTTCGCAAAGCATAAGCCCGATTCTGTTGAAAAAAGCCTGAACCTCTTTGTAGCCGTCAGCGTATTTATTTGTTAAATTGCATCTGCCGTTTCCGGTTGCAAGAATTTTCTTCCCCGGTGCAGACAAATGCTCTAATAAAATAACCTTTTCATTCGGAAGCTTCTGTTTTAGGGTAATTGCTGCGGCAAGCCCGGAAGCCCCTGCGCCTATAATTATTGTTGTCATACAAACTCCAAAATGTAATTAATATGTATTATAATAATATAAAATATCCATAAATGCAAATTTTTTCTTTAAATTGCTTGACTTGTGCTTTTTTATGTGTTATAGTGTGAATACCTCGAAAAGGGGTTAATTTTTTTGCCCTTTTTTCTGCGCAATTTTTGCCTGAGGGAGATTTATAATTATCGAAATAAAATGGAGGTGCCGAAATGAGAGTTAAAGTTACTTTAGCTTGCACTGAATGCAAACAGCGAAATTACAACACAATGAAAAACAAAAAGAATACTCCAGACAGACTTGAAATGAACAAGTACTGCCGATTCTGCAAAAAGCATACTCTTCACAGAGAAACAAAGTAACGGAGGATAGCAATGGCTAAAGATAAAAAGGTTGATGAAACCAAGCCTGTAAAAAAGGCTGACAAAAAGAAAAAGTCAAAGAAAAACCCATTCAAATCCATTGCTGCTTTCTTTAAAAGCACAAATGCAGAACGCAAGAAAATTGTTTGGCCAACAGCAAAGGAAACAGTTAAGAATACCATTATAGTTCTTGTTGTTACACTTATAGTTGGTTTGGCAATTTACGGTGTTGATTCACTTCTTACTGTTGGTATGAAGGGTGTTAAAACGCTTGCTAATAATACGACTGCAAGTGCTGAGGCTGATGATACAGCAAATCCGGATGACGATCTTGTTGAAGATGGAACAAATAAAGATACATCCAAAAAGGATACATCTAAAGCAGATAGTACAAATACTTCTGCTCCAAGCAAGACTTCTGAATCCAAATCACAGCCAGCCGAGTAAGCTGAATTTTAATTACGGAGGCTTATATCCATATGGAAGAAGCAAAATGGTATGTTGCTCACACATTTTCAGGATATGAAAACAAAGTAGCAAGTAATATTCAGACTGTTGTTGAAAACCGTAATCTTCATGATTTGATTCAGGAGGTTTCCGTACCAACAGAAACAGTTGTAGAAATTAAAGAAGACGGAACAAAAAAAGAAGTTGAAAGAAAAATCTTTCCCGGCTATGTGCTTGTTAAGATGGTTATGAATGATGATACATGGTATGTTGTTCGTAATATCAGAGGATGCACCGGCTTCGTTGGTCCTGAAAGCAAGCCCGTTCCTTTAACAGAGGAAGAGGTTAAAAAGCTTGGCGTTGAAAAAATCAGCGTTGAGGTTGCTTATGCAGAGGGCGATTTCGTTAATGTTGTTGATGGTCCGCTTGAAGGATTCTCAGGAACAGTTGATTCCGTTGATGTAAACAAAAACAGTGTTCAGGTTACAATTTCTATGTTTGGCCGTGAAACATCTGTTGAATTTGAACTTGACCAGTTGGAAAAGGTTAAGGATTAATCATTAGGTAATATGCAGTATATCTGCTTGTTATTCATCGCTTAGCGGTGAGTGGGAGGGGGATTGCTTCCCCGCCAAACCACATTATTTAGGAGGAAATTATTATGGCTCAGAAGGTAGTAGGTTTAATTAAACTTCAGATTCCTGCAGGCAAAGCAACTCCGGCGCCACCGGTAGGTCCTGCACTTGGTCAGCATGGTGTTAACATCATGGCTTTCACAAAAGAATTCAACGAAAGAACAAAGAATGATGCCGGTCTTATCATTCCTGTAGTAATTACAGTATTTGAAGATCGTTCATTCACATTCGTAACAAAAACACCACCGGCAGCAGTTCTTATTAAGAAAGCTTGCGGCATTGATAAGGCTTCAGGCGTACCAAATAAGAATAAGGTTGCAACAATCACAAAGGCTCAGATTCAGCAGATCGCTGAAACAAAGATGCCTGACCTCAATGCAGCAAATCTTGAAGCAGCAATGAGCATGATTGCAGGCACCGCTCGCAGCATGGGTGTAGTAGTAGAAGACTAATTCCCCGTGTGGGAGGAAAAATCCGATTAACCACTGGAGGTAATTTATTATGAAACATGGAAAGAAATATGTAGACGGTGCTAAACTTGTAGACCGTTCAAATTTATATGATAGTGCAGAAGCTCTTGACCTTGCTGTTAAAACAGCTACTGCAAAGTTTGATGAAACAATCGAAGTTCATGTTCGTTTAGGTGTAGACTCTCGTCACGCAGACCAGCAGGTTCGTGGTGCAGTTGTTCTTCCAAACGGAACAGGTAAGGATGTAAGAGTTGCAGTATTCGCAAAAGGCGATCTTGCAAAGGCTGCTGAAGAAGCAGGTGCAGATGTTGTTGGCGATGCTGATCTTGTTACAAAGATTCAGGGCGGCTGGATGGATTTTGATGTAGCTATCGCAAGCCCTGATATGATGGGATTCGTTGGTCGTTTAGGTAAGGTTCTTGGTCCTCGTGGTCTTATGCCTTCTCCAAAGGCTGGCACAGTAACAATGGATGTTGCTAAGGCTGTAGCAGAAGCTAAGGCTGGTAAAATCGAATACCGTCTTGATAAGTCAAATATTATTCACTGCCCAATCGGTAAGGCTTCATTCGGCACAGATAAGCTTCTTGAAAACTTCAATGCTCTTCTTGATGCAGTTATCAAGGCTAAGCCGGCAGCAGCAAAAGGCCAGTACATTAAGTCTTGCGCAGTTGCTTCAACAATGGGCCCTGGTGTTAGAATCAACCCGAACAAGGTTGGCTCAAACGCATCAGCTGAATAATTAATTTAGGTATTGACAAGGCGTTCGCCTTGTGTTACAATACATTCGCTGTTCAACCAAAGACAGCAGGTACCGTTTTCGGTGTAAGTTTATCGCCTGCCGAGGAATGAGCATTTTGATTGATATATATTTATGTATATATTTATTGTAAAATGTTGTGCATTCCTCTTTAGGAATGCACTTTTGTTTTTTGGAAACAGCCATAAAGTCCGCTGTAGCATTTGCTATAACGGCAAATAATTATGGAGGTATAATAATGCCAAGTACAGTAATTCTTGAAAAGAAACAGGCACAGGTTGCTGCTCTTGCAGAAAGAATTAAGGGTTCTATCGCAGGCGTTGTTGTTGACTACAAGGGTATCAATGTAGAAGACGATACAAAGCTTCGTAAAGAACTTCGTGAAGCAGGCGTTGAGTACACAGTAGTTAAGAATACGATTCTTAAAAGAGCTGCTGAGGCTGCTGAGCTTGAAGGTCTTGATCCTATTCTTGAAGGCACAACAGCAATCGCAACAAGCGCTGATGATTATGTAGCATCAGCTCGCATTCTTCAGAAATATGCTGACGGTCATGATAACTTCAGCCTTAAATCAGGTTATCTTGATGGCGAAGTAATTGATTTAGCTAAGCTTCAGGCTCTTGCTAAGCTTCCGTCAAGAGAAGTTCTTCTTGCAACTGTTTGCAGCGTATTTAATGCTCCTATCGCAGCTTTCGCTAGAGGCGTTCAGGCTATCGTTGATAAGGGCGGCGTTGAAGCATGCGAAAAGGCAGAAGCTCCTGCAGAGGAAGCTGCCGCAGAAACAGCAGAGGCTCCAGCAGAGGAAGCAGCTGCAGAATAAGCTGAAATAATCAGCAAACTAAATTAAAAAAATTCTTTATTTGGAGGAAATAAAAATGGCATCAGAGAATGTAACAAAAATTGTTGAAGAGCTTAAAACTCTTACAGTTCTTGAGCTTTCAGAGCTCGTATCAGCAGTAGAAGAAGAATTCGGCGTAAGCGCTGCAGCAGCAGTAGCAGTAGCAGCTCCGGCAGACGGCGGCGCAGCAGCTGCAGAAGAGAAGACAGAGTTTGATGTTGTACTTGCTTCAGTAGGTGCAAACAAAATCGCTGTTATCAAGGCTGTTCGTGAAGCAACAGGCCTTGGTCTTAAAGAAGCTAAGGAGATCGTTGACGGTGCTCCTTCAACAATCAAAGAGGCTATGCCAACAGCAGATGCTGAAGCTCTTAAAGCAAAGCTTGAAGAAGCTGGCGCATCAATCGAACTTAAATAATTCGGTTCTTAAAAAACAAAAAAGCGATGTGATTATTCACATCGCTTTTTTTGTGCCTTTTTTAAACAAATTACAGAAGATGGGAGTGAGAGATTCCATAACCTCTGTAATTCCTATAATAGTGATAATGCTGCTAGGTGTGTAACAGAAACAAGGTTTCCTTAAAGCATTTATTGTCTTGGGTTAGATTCATCATTTTTGTTTTTTTCGTTTTTTAAATCATGTATACTAAAATTAGTATGTAATTCATCTATGTTTTTAATATTAAGCTCGTTTTCCTTATCTTTTACAAATAAGCCTGCTATACATAATGCTAATCCGATGAGAGGAGAAAATGCTCCAAAACCAGCTATTATGTTTCCAAAAACATCTTGATTTGTATCCATAAATCTTTCTGCGTATGGAAAAAATGCAATAAGACCAATTCCTAATAATGATAGCTTTATTCCAAAATGCTTTTTCATAATTATAGTATCCTTTCATTATTTTATGTTATGTTTCGATTGAATGTATGTATCAAACTATCGGTATCTTCTCCAAATTAGATAAATAGAGTGTATTATCTCTATTCAACAGTATCACAATAATGAGCCTTTGTCAAGAAGATAAAAAAGCGATGTGATTATTCACATCGCTTTTTTTGTATGTATTTATTATAGTTCTATATCACATTTGCATGTGTCACTTATATTGATGTCATTGAATGAAATTGTTATATCGGTTTCCGTTTCGTTAATAGGATGACTGTATATATAATTACCATTGCCGTTGTCTGTAAGTTTTCCTATTGGTTTTCCTGTACTGAATTCCGATTTATCAATCTGGATGTCAAAATTTGTTATTCCAGAGCTTATTACAAAATCAATATCAACACATTTGTCTGATAATACATCAAAATTGTTTCTTGTAGTTATTTTATTAACTTTTATAGAATTGTTAAAAGGTAATAAGATAATTTTATCATCATAAGTTATTTTACTATCTTTAATAGGAATGTTTATTGGATACTCCTGATTAACAGTTATACTTACAGGACATTCAAAATGTAATGTGTATTCTGATAAATCATATTTCACATCATCAAAAAACAATACATTAGTTGATAAATCGCCAAAGCCATTAATAATTTCGTTGTCTGAATTATGTGTCAAATAGCAATGTGAGGCATCATCAATAGATGCAATAGCTTCGATTTTATTATCAATTGACAGCTCGTTTTGCAACTCGAATTCAAATTTAACCAAATTATCCTCAAGTATATTTTTCTTTAATCTTAATTCTAATCCGTTACCAAAAGAATGATTGTAATCATACTCGTCAGCTATATTTGTATTATCAGTATGAAATTCAAATGCTTGGTTCGTACATCCGCTTATTATAAATATTACCAAAATGAATACTGCAATTTTTATAAATCCCTTTTTCATATTTATATTATCCTTTTATATTTATACCAATATCTTATTCCATTTTCTCTCCGTCCTGAAGAAATGCATAGCGAATCTTCATAACATCCGTATCAACGCCCACATAGCTTTCGATGTAATCCAGCATTGGCTCTATTTCATCAAAAACAGCAATCAGTTCAAGAGAGTCATTTTTCAAAAAGTTTTCTTCAACAGAATGATTCAGCATATCAATCAGCTTATCATAATAGCCGTGCGCATTATAGATCACGATAGCCTTATTATGTCTGCCAAGCTGTTTTAAAGTATAAACCTCAAACAGCTCTTCAAAGGTTCCAATACCGCCGGGAGCAATGATAAATGCGTCTGCATGATCCTCCATATAGGTTTTTCTTTCTGCCATTGTTTCGGTATATTTAAAATCCGTGCAGTTATCAAAAAGCAGATTGTGTATCTTCATAAAGTGCGGGGCAACGCCTAAAATATAGCCGCCGTTATCATATTCTCCCCTTGCAGAAGCGCCCATTACGCCGCAGTTTCCTCCGCCGAAAACAAGCCCTATATTTCTTTTTGCCATTTCAGAGCCAAGCTTGTATGCCGAGTCTATATATTTATCTTCAATGATATCGCTTGATGCGCCAAAAACACAAATGTTCATTAAATCACCTCATAGTTTTATTATATCAATTAAAAAAATAATAATCAATAAAATTATATTTTCTTATGTACAGTTACTTGAATTTGACAATGGAGCGGTATATAATATATCTGTAAAAATTTAAGGAGTTTTCAAAATGAATAATTTTATGGATAAGGATTTTTTGCTGGACACCGAAACGGCAAAAAAGCTTTTTCACGATTATTGTGAAAGTTTACCTATTTGTGATTATCATTGCCACTTGAGTCCAAAGGAAATTTATGAGAATAAACCGCCCAAGGATATTTCGGAATTGTGGCTGAAAGGCGATCACTATAAATGGAGAGCAATGCGTTCCTGCGGTATCAGCGAGGATTATTGCACAGGCGGAATAACAGGCAAAGCACAGTTTGAAAAATTTGCATACACACTGCAGTATGCAATCGGCAATCCAATTTATCACTGGGCACATATTGAGCTTCAGAAATATTTTGGAATAGACACACCGCTTTCCGCCAAAACAGCAGACGATATTTACGAGCGTGCAAACAAAGCGATTGAAGAGGGCGATTTTCGTCCGCAGAGCTTGATTATGAAATCAAATGTTAAGGTTGTATGCACAACAGATGATCCTGCAGATGATTTGAATTATCATAAGCTCTTAAAGAATGCAGAAGGCTTTGATTGTCAGGTGCTTCCGACATATCGTCCTGAAAAAGCACTTAATATCAATTTGAACGGCTTTGCAGAATACATAAAGGAACTCGGCAGGGTTGCTGATGTTGAAATAAAATCCTATAAGGATGTTATAACAGCGCTTGAAAAGCGTGCAGATTATTTCAACGAGGTTGGCTGCCGTGTATCCGACCATTCCTTTGACTATGTTCCGTTTTCAACGGCAACGAATGAAGAGGCTGAAGCAGTTTTTGAAAAAGCAATGAACGGCGAAAGCGTTACAAGAGAAGAGGCTGACGCATACAAAACAAAGGTGCTTCTTGCGCTTGGCGAAAAGTATTATGAACTTGGCTGGGCTATGGAAATTCATATCGGCGCAATGAGAAACAACAACACCGCTATGTTCAAGGCTAAGGGCGCAGATATCGGCTTTGATTCTGTTGGCGACGACAATATTGCTTATCCTTTAAGCCGTTTCCTTGATTCGCTTAATGTTAAGGGAAAGCTTCCTAAAACTATTTTATTCAATCTGAATAATAAAGATAACACCGTGCTTGCAACAATGCTTGGAAATTTCCAAGGCACGGAAGCAGAATCTAAAATCCAGTTTGGCCCTGCTTGGTGGTTCCTTGATACAATGGACGGTATGACTGAGCAGATGAAATCTCTTGGCAATCTTGGAATACTTGGTAAATTCGTTGGTATGGAAACAGATTCCCGTTCCTTTACATCCTACGGCAGGCATGATTATTTCCGCCGTATTATGTGCCGCCTGATTGGCAGATGGGTAGAGGACGGCTGGTATGCCAATGATGAAGAAATTTTAAAGGAAATTGTTTGCGGTATATCCTATAACAACGCAATGAAATATTTTAATTTTTAATTGGAGGATTTCAAAATGAATTTGAATTTAAGACCTAAAGAAGAATGTGTATTTGATGAAATTTCACTTGGCGAAATTATGCTTCGCCTTGATCCGGGCGAGGGAAGAATTAAAACCTCCCGTACTTTTAAGGCTTGGGAAGGCGGCGGAGAGTATAATGTTGCTCGCGGACTTCGCCGTTGCTTTGGTATGAAAACAGGTGTTGTAACTGCTTTTGCAGAAAACGAAATCGGCTATCTTCTTGAAGATTTAATTCTTCAGGGCGGTGTTGATACCTCTCTTATCAAGTGGGTTAAGTATGACGGTATCGGAAGAACAACAAGAAACGGACTCAACTTTGTTGAGCGTGGCTTTGGTATCAGAGGTGCTGTAAGTACATCAGACAGAGGAAATACAGCAATCAGCCAGCTTAAACCGGGCGATATTGACTGGGATTACATTTTCGGCACTCTCGGTGTTCGTTGGTTACATACAGGCGGTATCTTTGCTGCTCTTTCCGAAAGCTCTGCAGAGGTTGCTATCGAAGCAGTTAAGGCTGCTAAAAAGTATGGCACAATCGTATCTTATGATTTAAATTACAGACCGTCACTCTGGAATGATATCGGCGGACAGGCAAAAGCACAGGCTGTTAATAAGGAGCTTGCAAAATACATTGATGTTATGATTGGTAACGAAGAAGATTTCACTGCTTGTCTTGGTTTTGAAATTGAGGGTAACGATGCTGAGCTGAAAGAGCTGAATATGGACGGCTATGTTAAAATGCTTGGCGAGGTTTGCAAGGCTTATCCGAATTTCAAGGTTATTGCAACAACACTTCGTACAGTTAAAACTGCAACAGTAAATGACTGGAAAGCAATCTGCTATGCAGATGGTCAGGTTTATAATTCAATCGAATTCCCTGGTCTTGAAATTCTTGACCGCGTTGGCGGCGGAGATAGCTTTGCATCTGGCCTTATTTACGGTTTAATGAAATATGAGGATGCACAGAAGGCTGTTAATTACGGCGTTGTTCATGGTGCTCTTGCTATGACAACTCCCGGCGACACATCAATGGCTTCATTAAAGGAAGTTGAAGCAAAAGTAAACGGCGCATCTGCTCGCGTTCAGAGATAAAAAATATAGATTTTATTATATTTTATTAAAAACAATTTTTAGGAGAAAACTATTATGGCTAATAAAATTGAAACACTTGCAAAAATTCAGGAGGTTGGTATCGTTGCTGTTGTTCGTGCAACCTCAATTGAACAGGCTGAAAAAATTACAGATGCTTGTATAGCTGGCGGCGTTGCTGCTATTGAACTTACTTTTACTGTTCCACATGCAGATAAGCTTATCGAAGCTATGAGAGCGAAATACAACAGCGGAGAAATCATTATCGGTGCAGGTACAGTTATGGATGCTGCAACAGCAAGAATTGCTATTCTTGCAGGCGCTGAATATGTTGTTGCTCCTTATTTTGATCCGGAAACAGTTAAGTGCTGCAATCGTTACGGCGTTCCTTCTATGCCTGGTATCTACACACCAACAGAAGCAGTTGCTGCTATGGAATGCGGTGCAGATGTTCTTAAAGTATTCCCTGGCGATATAGCAGGTCCTGCATTCATCAAGGATATTCATGGCCCAATTCCGAATGCAGTTATGATGCCGTCTGGCGGTGTTGATGTTGATAATGTTAAGGATTGGATCAAGGCAGGCGCAATCGCTTGCGGTGCAGGCTCTTCTCTTATTGCAGGTGCTAAAACAGGCGATTATGATAAGATTACAGAAACAGGTAAGCTCTTTGTTCAGAGAATTAAAGAAGCAAGAGCAGAAATGGCAAAATAAAATAATATAGTAATATATTAAATAATAAAAGGGGAACAATATGAAAAGATTATACAGAAATCCGTCAAATAAAATGATTTGCGGTGTTTGCAGCGGTATAGCAAATTATTTTAATGTAGACCCAACGCTTATCAGATTGCTTTGGGTGCTTGCAGTTGTTTTTTGCGGTGTTGGAATTTTAGTGTATTTTATCTGTGCGCTTGTAATTCCAGAAGATCCGAATGTTTATAACAACAATGAACAGTATTGGCAGCAACAGCAACAGCAGTATAATCAGAATGGACAGCAATATTATAATCCTGATCCAAACCAGCAGTGGAATAATCAGGGAACATATTATGATCCGAATCAAAATAATAACAACAATAATAATCAATAAAAATGAAAGCCGATTGGATAATTCCAATCGGCTGTTTTAATCGTCTTTGCAAGGCAGAATTGCTATTATCATCTGCAATTCCGAGCCTTGCGGTTTAGTAGTGTTCTCTATCAAGAGCAACAAGGATTTTAACACATGTAACTAAAAACTTATACATAATTATTCCTCCTTATTATTTTGCAAAGGATTGCGTCAAATTGAATTTTCAATGCGTTTTCCTTTGTTTCGCACACATTATAGCATTATATTTTTTGTTGTCAATACTTATATAAGTCAAACGGCTAAAATTTGTGAAAATTAAATAAAATATCTATTGTTATATGATGAATTATAGCTATAATAATATACAATATAAACAAAAATCAACCTTGCTTTATTATATGAGACCAAAACAATTGTGCAACGCATAACTGATTTAAAAATTTACTTTTAATCCTTTGTATGATATTATTGAAACACGGAACAAAGAAAGAATAAAGGAAAAAGCAATGAACAATTTTAAAGGATTTAGCAGGGATACAAACAAGTTTTTATTTGAATTACCATTTTGCAATACGATTGAAAAGCAGAATGAAAATTTAATTAAGTATAGAGAATATGTATCTGAACCGATTAATTTGCTGTATCTTGATTTGCTTGAGGCGATAAGCAGCTTTCAGGTTGATTTTGAAGCAAAGCCGGCAAGATGCATTTCAACGCCATATACCGACAGGCGGTTTTCCCCGAATGTTCCGCTGAAAGAATATATGTATCTGAGATTCAGGCAGGCAAACAGAAAGACGGATATGCTCGGTTTGTATTTTGATATGGGCAGTGAAGCGTATGGCTATGGATTAAAAATATACAAGCCAACAGCAAAAGGTATGGATATATTGCGTGAAAAAATCCGAAACAACACCGAATTATGTTCACAGCTTATTGATGCATTGGTTGATCAAGGCTTTGAGGTTTGCGGAGAGAAATACAAGAAAGATCATTTTCCAGAGATACCAGAATGCTCGGCTAAGGAGCTTCTGAATTTGAAAACATTTCATATATCAAAATGTAAGTCGGTTGACGATACTGTTTACAGCGAGAAGCTGGGAACAGAATTATCAAATGCATTTTCAAGTTTAAAAGAGTTTATTGAATTATTAATCAAATAAAAAACGCGTTAAGGTTTATAAACCTTAACGCGTTTTTATCTATTTTGTATGCTCATCAAGCGTAAGAGAATAGGCAGGGAGGAATTCTTTTGTGAAATAACGAACCTCGTCCATATCTATTTCATCAACAATTTTAATCTGCTTTTCCTTTGCGATTTCAAACTCTCTGTTTCCCATTCTGCATTCTTCAATGCATTTGATCAGTGCATCAATTCTGTCTGCCGCTTTAACGATTTTCCAAAGCTCTTTATCCTCTTCTTTTTGCTCAAAGAACGGCTGATAATCCGCTTTGAATTCATCAGGAAGCATTGCAAGCAGCCTTTCGCCGGCGATCTTCTCTATATCCTTATAAACGCCCTGAATTTCATTGTTATAGTATTTAACAGGGGTTGGCATATCGCCTGTAATAACTTCTGTTAAATCGTGGTAGAGAGCAAGCACGGCGCATCTTTCGGCATCATAGCTTTTGCCGAATTTCTTATTGCCGATTGTGCAGAGTGCATGTGCAATAACGGCAACATTGTGGCTGTGTTCTGCAATATTTTCTTTAGAGGTGTTGCGCATAAGCGCCCAGCGGTCAATCAGCTTCATTCTATTGACCATTGCAAAAAAGTTGCTCATTATTCATTGTCCTCATTTGCTGAAATCTCAATGCCAAGCTCGCCAAGCTGAATGTCATCAATATTTGACGGTGCACCGCTCATAAGCTCGCTTGCGTTCTGAACCTTAGGGAATGCAGTAACATCGCGCAGGCTGTCTGCTCCGCAAATCAGCATTGCAAGTCTGTCCAGACCGATACCCATTCCGCCGTGCGGAGGAGAAGCATATTTGTATGCTTCAACAAGGAAACCGAATTTAGCATCAATTTCCTCCTGCTCCATTCCAAGAAGCTCAAACATCTTGTTCTGAAGCTCGCAGTCTGTAATTCTCATTGAGCCTGATGAAAGCTCAGTTCCGTTCAGAACAAGGTCAAATGCCTGTGCACGAACTTTGGATTTATCAGTATCAAGATAAGGGATACATTCATCAAGAGGCATTGTAAACGGGTGGTGCATAGCAAGCCATTCTCCGCTTTCCTCGTCATATTCAAAGAAAGGCATTTCCGTAATCCAAAGATAGTTCCATTTGTTTTCGGGAATGATGCCAAGCGTTTTTGCAACAGTAAGGCGAAGTGCACCCATAACAGAAAGGGCAAGGCTTGTTTTGTCGCTTACGATAAATACGCAGTCGCCCTGTTCAGCACCAAGCTGAGAAAGAAGCGCATCAAGCTCGCCTTCCTTAAGGAATTTTGCAAAAGAGCAGGCTGGTGCTTCATCAGCCCAGCGAACATAAGCAAGGCCCTTTGCACCGATTCCTTTTACATATTCTGTAAGTTTGTCAATTTTCTTTCTTGTGTATTCACTTGCTGCATTTTTAGCAACGATAGCTTTAACAGCGCCGCCGTTTTCAACAGCTGATTTGAATACTGCAAAATCAGTTGTTAATGCCCAATCGGAAATATCTTCAATCAGCATATCAAAGCGGGTATCCGGCTTGTCTGAGCCGTATTTGCTCATAGCTTCGGCAAAGGTCATACGAGGAAGAGGGGAGTCAATATCAACATTGATTGTTTCCTTCATAAGCTTTATGATAAAGCCCTCTGCCATATCCATAATATCGTCTGTATCAACGAAGCTCATTTCAAGGTCTATCTGCGTAAATTCAGGCTGGCGGTCTGCTCTTAAATCTTCGTCACGGAAGCAGCGTGCAAGCTGAATGTAGCGGTCAAATCCCGAAACCATTAAAAGCTGCTTGTAAATCTGCGGACTCTGTGGAAGCGCATAGAATTTGCCGTTGTGAATTCTGCTCGGAACAACATAGTCTCTTGCACCCTCAGGTGTTGATTTAATCATCATAGGTGTTTCGATTTCAAGGAAATCATTTGCATAGAAGTACTCGCGGGCAATTTGCGCAATCTTATGGCGCATGATGATATTCTGTGTAAGCTTTTCATTTCTTAAGTTAAGATAACGGTATTTCAATGTTGTTTCATCGCCAACAGTATCAGCCTTTGCAATTTCGAACGGCGGTGTCTGTGCCTTTGAAATAATGCGAAGCTCTGTTACCTCAACTTCAATTTCTCCTGTTGGAATTTCCTTGTTTTTGCTTTCACGCTCTTTAACAATACCTTTAAGCGCAAGAACATATTCCGAACGAACAGATTGAGCTTTTTCAAAAATTTCTCTGTCTGTCTGGTCATTGAAAGAAATCTGAACAATACCTGTTTTATCTCTTAAATCAATGAAAATAAGATTTCCAAGATCTCTCTGGCGCTGAGCCCAGCCGAAGAGCGTAACCTCTCTGCCGTTATCTTCTATTCTGAGATTTCCGCAGTAATCTGTTCTTTTAAGTCCTTTTATATTTTCCATTATTCTTATTCTCCTACATTTTCTCCAACATTGAAAAGTGAGCCGAAATCAAAAGCCTCTCCGTTTATTTCAAGGTCTGCAAGCTGCTCTGAAAGGGTAATGTTGTAATATCCGCTTACAAAAGTAGCAAGTGCGATTTCGGTTTCCTCACCGGTTTTCATATTCTTAAGCTTAGCGATTCCTTCTTCAACCTCATTGTCGCCTAAAACAATCGTAAACTTAGCATCAAGCTTGTCTGCATATTTCATCTGCGCTCTAAGGCTTCTTTTGTTTAAATCATAAAGGCAGGAAAAGCCCTCTGCTCTCATATCCTTTGCAATTTCAACAGCTTTAAGCGTTGCCTTGTCGCCAAGGGCAACAATGAATAAATCCGGCTTTGCGCTTTCGGGGAATTCGCAGCCCTGTGTTTCCATAAGAAGCATAAGTCTTTCAAGTCCCATACCGAAGCCGAGTGAAGGTGTGTGTGCGCCGCCAAGTTCTTCAATCAGTCCGTCATATCTTCCGCCGCCGCAAACAGTACCTTGTGCGCCGATTGAATTTGAAATAAATTCAAAAACGGTTTTTGTGTAATAATCAAGACCTCTTACGATTTTTGGATTTACTGTGTATTCAATGTTTTCTGCTTTCAAGTATTTCTGCACCTGCTCGAAATGCTCTTTGCATTCATCGCAAAGATAATCAAGCACAACCGGTGCATCCTTTGCAATTTCAGAGCAAATCGGGGATTTGCAGTCTAAAATGCGCATAGGATTTCTGTCTAATCTATCTTTGCAGGTATCGCATAAATCATCTTTTCTTGTGCTGAAATATTCTTTGAGCGCCTTGTGGAATTCAGCACGGCAGGTTGGGCAGCCGATTGAATTGATTTCAAGGCTGATATCCTGAACACCGAGATTATCAAAAACAGATTTAGCAAGGCTGATGATTTCTGCATCAGCAAGCGGGGAAGAGGTTCCGAAGCATTCAACACCGAATTGGTGGAACTCACGGAGTCTGCCTGCCTGCGGTTTTTCGTAGCGATAGCAGGAGGTTAAGTAGCAAACCTTTTGCGGCAATGCCTCATTGCAGAGTCCGCTTTCAAGGAAGGATCTTGCTGCACCTGCTGTTCCCTCAGGGCGAAGTGTAATGTTTCTGCCGCCTTTATCATCAAAGGAATACATTTCCTTTTGAACAACATCTGTTGTATCGCCGACACCGCGCTGGAAAAGCTCTGTATGCTCAAAAACAGGTGTTCTGATTTCCTTGAAGCCGTATTTTTCTGCAACATCAAGAACGGTTGCCTCTATATACTGATTTTTGTGTACCTCTTTCGGTAAAACATCTTTTGTGCCTTTAATAGCTTTTGTTATTAATGCCATATGTATCTCCATTCAAAAAAGGGTGAGCCTATGCCCACCCAAATTTATTTTCTATGAATTATATCTTGGGTTTACAATTTCTCTCCACTCAAAATCTCCGCGTTCAACGCCTCTTACAAGTGCTTCAGCTGTTGCAATATTTGTTGCAAACGGAATATTGTGAACATCACAAAGCCTGAGCAAATCGTTGTCATTAGGCTCGTGTGGTTTTGGATTAAGCGGATCTCTGAAAAATATAAGCAAATCTATTTCGTTACATGCAATTCTGCTTGCAATCTGCTGGCTGCCGCCCTGAATGCCTGAAAGAAAGCAATTGATATTAAGACCTGTTGCCTCGTGTACAAGCTTTCCTGTGGTGCCTGTTGCACATAAGCTGTGGCGGCTCATAATACCGCAATATGCTATACAGAATTGAACAAGAAGTTCTTTTTTTGCATCATGGGCTATGAGTGCAATATTCATACATTACCTCCATACTGAAAAATTGATATAAAAAATTACGCTTGATTTGAATTGTCATATTGATAATAATACCATATATGTAAAGATTATTCAATAAAAAATTAATAATTAATTCATAAATTATTATATATTAATCAAGCAGTGAGCCTGTTTCCTGAGCAGGTGCTTTATCCTTGTTGTTTGAATAATAGTAGTCAATAATTGCGGCGGTAACAGGTACAGCTATTCCGGATGTTTCTGCATATTCAACAGCTGTTGCAACTGCAATTTCCGGCTTTTTGTATGGTGCAAAGGTAATGAGGAAAGCGTTATGGGATTTAACGCCGTTTCTTTCAACCTGTGATGTTCCGGTTTTGCAGGCAACAGGTGTTTTGATTTTATTGAATGCATTCAAATTTCCTGCAACAAGCCGCATACCTTCTTTAACAGTTGTAAAGGTTTTTTTTGAAATCGGCAGATTCTCTACTACATTAATGCTTGTTTCATTTACTGCTTTTGTTGAACTGTCTATAATTGCTTTAACAAAGTGGGATTCATATCTTGTTCCGTTGTTTGCAACGGTTGCACAGTAATTTGCAAGCTGAAGCGGCGTGAAAAGATGATAGGACTGGCCGATACCTGCCTGAATTGTATCACCCATCTGCCAATTTGCACCATATTGCTCTACAACAGCCGGGCTTGCAAATACGCCCGCAGACTCGGCAATCTCAACACCTGTCTTTTCTCCAAGGCCAAACATTTTGCCGTATTCATTCATTTTAGTAATGCCAAGAAGATCAGCGCAGTTGTAAAAGAAAATATTGCAGGAATCTCTTAAAGCAAGACGCACATTTTCTGTGCCGTGAACTTTCTGGTGTTCGCATCTAAGCTCAATATCATAGTACTTGAAAATACCTTTGCAGTTGAAGGTTGTATCTTCCGTTATAATGCCTTCTTCAAGTGCTGCGCAGGACATCATCGGCTTAAAGGTTGAACCGGGAGCATATTGACCAAGAGCAAATCGGTTCCACATAGGATTTCTTTTGTTCTTTGCAAGCTTTTTGTAATTCTTATAGTAATCCTTGAGGTCAAAGGTAGGATAAGATGCGGCTGCAAGTATTTCTCCGGAATCTGTTTTTTGAACAACAGCAGCGCCTGCACCATTAATGGAATTAATTTCTTCGCATTTTTTTGCAAGCTCTTTCTGTGTAACTCTCTGCAGATCCTTGTCTATAGTAAGCATTATCGTATTGCCACGAACAGGATTTTTTGTTATCTCCTCAGTAACATTTCCGTCTGCGTCAATGGTAACGGTAAGTATTCCCGGAACGCCGCGAAGCTCGTTTTCGTATGCAGCTTCAATACCGCTTTCGCCGATAATATCGTCAATGCCGTATCCGTCATCTTTAAGCTCGTTGTATTCGTCGCCGTTGATTTTGCGAACAGTGCCTAAAATATGCGGAGCTATTGTTGAATCTGTGTATTCCCGATAAGAAATTGTTCTGACATCTGCGCCGAGATATGTTTTTTTATCTTCCTTGATTGCGGCAACAGTTTCGGGTTTTACCTCTTCCGCGATTGTAACCGGATTTTCAATAGAAAAAAGCTGCGTTGTTAATTCATATCGGATTGCTCCGATTTTAAGAGCCGTTTTAATGTCGTAATCTTCAAGCTCATACATTTCAACCATCGTGTCAAAGCAATTCTGCGCCGTTGCATATTTCTGAAGATTAAAAACATCCTCGCGCTTCATTTTTGCAATTTCTTCCTCATCATCCTTAAAAACAATTTTTCCTTTTTTCAAGGCAAGGGGGAGATTGTTTACTGCCTTTTCTTTGTTTTTGCTGAAAAGCTTTAAAAGGTTGAATATGATTTCATTTCGCTTTTTATTCTCAGTACGGGGCGGGAAATATGCTGCGTCCAGAATGATTGAATTTCCCTGGCGGTTTGAAACAAGAACATTGCCGTTTCTGTCTACAATTTCGCCTCGTGCTGCTTCAAGAGGAACAGTGTATGTACTTACAGTATTGTTCTGCTCTGTATAATAATCGTGGTTTAATATTTGAATGCTGAACAGCTCATATCCGAAGCCGCCGATCATAATAATAACAAGAATTAAAGCTATTATAGAACGCGAACTGCTGTATCTGCTTTTCACGGCAATCTCCTTTCTGTAATATGATTTATGCGGGTTTTCTGTTTAAATTTTTATTGGTTTATCAAGTGCTTTCTTTATCGGGCTTATAATCAGCCATACAAGCGGGGTAATTACCATTGTATAGATTGCGGATGGGAAGTAAAAGCTGAATAAGCTCAGCTCTGCTCCGTGAACGCCTTTTATAATGATAAAAAACAGCCAGTATAAAAAGACATAAAGAAATGCCGAAAATGTTGAAAAAACAAAGTTTGAAATAAAAGTATTTCTTATAATATATGTTACAAGTGCGGCACAGCAGAAGCAAGATATGCACATAAATGCGGCACTGAAACCAAGATGAACGGAAGAATTCAAATCCCAGAATAATCCGCCGATCAGCCCTAATATGCCGGCAAAGCCTTCATCCTCTCCCATGCTGAGCATAATTGTAACAGGCAGCAGCAAAAAGCATCTTGCTCCGCCGATTTCAATGGTTAAGCCCTTCGTGTTCTGAATGATAGCGGCAGCTGCAATAAGAAGGATGAACAGTATCGTTTTTCTGATTTTTTTTCTGTATGATAAATCCATTAGTCTGCCTCGCTGTTCTCTGTTAAAACAAGGCAGTTTGATATGTTGTTTACATCAATGCCCGGTTTGATAACAGCATAGTGGGAAATGGAAATAATTTCATCATCAATTTCTTCAACTGTTCCGATAATAAGCCCTTTCGGAATATTTCCGCTGATTCCGGCTGTGGATATAATTGAGCCGTAGGTTACTGCGGAATTCGCAGGCAGGTTTGCCATTTTGCATTTGCCGTCTTCTGCAAGAGAAGCGTCGCCTGTAACATAGGAGATTTCTCCCGAAACAATTTCATATGCCGAAACGGAAAAATCGGGGTCCAAAATCGTTTTAACAATGCTATAATTCGGATAAGCACTGCTGATAATGCCAACGATGTAGTTACCGTAAAGAACTGCATTGCCCTCTTTAATTCCGTTAAGTGTACCCTTGTTTATGGTATAGGAGCCGAATATATCAGCGGCATCTCTTGATATTGCAAGTGCTTCAACAAAATTGAAATTCGGATTATCCTCTTTGAGCTGAAGGGCATCCTTGTATAAGTCGTTCTGCTTTTTTAAATTTTCATAATCGCTTAACTGATCCTGCAAAGAACCAACCTGCTTTTCAAGCTCATCAATTCTTTTAAGATATTCTGCATTTCCGCTTGCTTCGCCGAAAACATAGGAGATTCCGTTCGAAATCTTTGATGCAGCCCAATTGGCAGGTGTAAATATAATGCCAACAATACTGGACTGGGCAGTTTCGCTGTTGCCGTTTGCCGCACAGATTAATGCACCAACAAGCAACAGAGCAAGAATAACGGATATCAGCTTAAAGCGTTTGCTTTTAAAAAGGTTTTTCATAGATTATTTCGCCCTTCTGAGTTTAACTGATGCACCGATAGCAACGGCTTCAAGCGGCATATCGGTTTTGTGAACTGCTATTTTTGTTTCCTGCGTAATCAGCTCAGGAAGACCTCTTAAAAGGGAGGTACCGCCGGTTATGTAAATGCCTTTGTCGATAATATCAGCAGCAAGCTCCGGAAGAGTAACCTCAAGTGTTTCGCGAATTGCATTAACAATTTCCGAAACAGGAACAGAAAGCACCTCTCTGATTTCGGCTGATGTAACCTCAATGGCATTCGGCAAGCCGTCTGTTAAATTTCTTCCACGAACCTCCATAACAGCCTCGCCGTCATATTCCATAGCAGAGCCGATTTTAAGCTTTATATCTTCTGCTGTAATTGCGCCGATCAGAAGATTATGGTTTTTCTTCATATAATTTATGATTGTTTCGTCAAGTGCATTTCCTGCAATTTTAATGCTTTTTCTTGCAGCAATTCCGCCAAGGGAAATAACGGCTACATCACAGGTGCCGCCGCCGATATCAACAATCATAGAGCCTCTTGCCTCAAAAACAGGAAGACCGACACCAAGAGCAGCTGCCATTGGCTCTTCAATAAGCTCAACCTCTTGTGCACCTGCTGCACGAACAGCATCTTCAACAGCTCGTCTTTCAACCTCGGTAACGCCGCTTGGAACGGAGATAACAACTCTTGTTTTTGTAAAGAAAGAACGCTTTGATGAACGGTAGATAAAGTCATGCAGCATATCTGCCGTCATATCAAAGTCTGCAATAACGCCGTCATTCAACGGTTTAACAGCAACGATTGAACCGGGTGTTCTTCCGATCATTGCCTTTGCCTTTTCGCCTGTAGCAAGCACTCTGCGTGATTTAACATCAACTGCAACAACGGAGGGCTCGCTGATTATAATTCTGCCCTTTCTGTCGCAGATCAATGTATTCTCAGTTCCTAAATCTATGCCTATATCTCTTGTAAATATCATAAGTATCTCTCACTTTCAACGAAGTAAAATTTTAAAAATCATATATGGTATTATATAATAATTAATTTTATATAACAATATAAAATTTTAAAATTAACAAATTATTTTATTTTGCGGCAAAAAACTCCTGCTTTCATAGAGAGCAGGAGTATAAATTTATATTGATGTTGTAAAGCTGTAGCCTTGTTCAAGAATCGTATCAATCGCATCTCCTAAAACCTCAGCATTGGATTTGCAGACAGCATGAAGCAAAAGGATTGCGCCGTTATGAACAGATGATGTTATTTTCTCTAATGCTGTTTCGTTGCTCGGTGGGTTTTCTCTGTCCCAATCCGCATAGGCAAAGCTCCAGAAAATAGAGGAATAGCCAAGCTCTTTTGTAAGTGCAAGCGTCTGTTCGCTGAAAGCACCCTCAGGGAAACGGAAATAGGTCATTTCATATCCGAATTGTTCCGTAACATAGTCATGCAGAATTGTGATTTCATCACGGGCTGTTTCTACATCAATCTGTGTAAAATTATAATGTCTGTAGGAATGGTTGCCGACAATGTGTCCTTCGTTGATCATGCGGTTAACAAGTTCGGGATTGTCTTTCACATAATCATAGGTGCAAAAGAAAATTGCTTTCACATTTTTTTCTTTAAGCGTGTCTAAAATCTGAGCTGTGTAGCCGTTTTCATAGCCCTCATCAAAGGTTAAACAGATATTTTTGTCGTCCTCCAAAAGCCATTTACCGTTTAAGTCTTTATATTTGTTTTGAAGGTTTGTCGGGTCAACAGGGCGTTCGTGATTTTTAATGTTTCCCGGTCCCCAGACAATTGCGTTTTGGTCAAGGTCGGAAAGGGATAATCCAAGTCCTGTTGCTTCCAATGTTGTTTCTGCTGTGTTGGTTGTTTCGTTTGTTGTTGATTCAGAATTCGGTTCTGTTTCATTGTTGCTTTTGTTCATTGCGCATCCGCAAAGCAGCAGGGAAACGGAAAGAATTGCTGCAAATATTTTTTTCATAAAAAATCTCCTCCCGCAAATTATTTTTTGCAGAAGGAGTAATAATATAAATGGTAGAATTTTTTTAATTTTTTTCAGCATCCTCAACGCTTTTTTGCTTTAAGTATGCGTTGATAAAGCCGTCAATGTCGCCGTCCATAACAGCGTTAATATTTCCCATTTCAAAGCTTGTTCTGTGGTCCTTTGCCATTGTGTACGGCATAAATACATAAGAGCGGATCTGGCTTCCCCAGGCAATTTCCTTTTGGTCGCCCTTTATATCTTCAATTCTTTCAAGATTTTCGCGCTCTTTGATTTCAACAAGCTTTGATTTAAGCATTCTCATGGCAACCTCTCTGTTCTGATGCTGTGAACGCTCAATCTGGCAGGAAACAACAATGCCTGTCGGAATATGTGTAAGGCGAACGGCAGAGGAGGTTTTGTTTACCTTTTGTCCGCCTGCGCCTGATGCTCTGTAAACATCCATTTTAATATCTTCTTCTCGGATTTCAACATTTACATCATCGTCAATTTCGGGCATAACCTCAAGAGAAGCAAATGAAGTGTGTCTTCTTCCCGAAGAGTCAAAAGGTGATACTCTTACAAGGCGGTGAATACCCATTTCGCCCTTAAGATAGCCGTATGCATTTTCGCCCTCAATCAGTATTGTTGCGCTTTTTAAGCCTGCAACATCGCCGTCAAGATAATCAAGCGTTGATACTTTATATCCATGACGCTCGCCCCAGCGGTTGTACATTCTGAAAAGCATTTCAGCCCAGTCCATAGCCTCTGTTCCGCCTGCACCTGCGTGGAAGGTTAAAAGCGCATTTTTGCTGTCAAATTCTCCGCTTAATAATGTTGAAAGTGTTAAGCTTTCAATTCTTTTTTCTATGTCTGAAACAGATTGTGTGCAGTCTTCAAGCAGGCTTTCGTCGCCTTCTTCATCAGCAAGCTCAATCATAACAAGCGTATCATCATAATCGGATTTAAGCGTTTCATAGCTTTCAACTTTTGCTTTTAAAGAACCCGTTTTCTTTAAAACTTTCTGGCTGTTTTCCATATCATCCCAAAAATCAGGGGCAGCGGCTTTAGCCTCCAGCTCTTTGATTTCGTCTTTAACAAGATCTATAGCAAGTGCATCTTTCAAATTCTGAATAGGTTTTTCCGATTCAAGAAGCCTGAATCTTAAATTTTCAAATTCAATCATCGTAATTCTCCTTACCTAATAAACACCGCTATTATATACAAATTATGGAATTATTGCAATATACTTGTTAAAAATATATTTAC
>JAIDLO010000236.1 GCA_029050995.1 Eubacterium sp.
ATTTTATCCGTGTTCAAATTCTATATATTCAAATATATCTGCGCTTTTCCTTATTTTACACAAAAGCAGGCGCTTGTTTTATTGCATATTGCACAATAATTTTAAAACAGCGAAAAATTCTTGTAACAAAATATACAAAAAGCACTTGAATATTGGCTGATATGATGATACAATGAGGTTGAATTATAGTAAATTGGGTATTATGCACAAAAATCATTTTGAATTTAATCCCCATAAAATAGCAATTTTTTTGCTATTTATAAGCTATGCTAAAAATAAGGAGATTAAAACTTATGAGTGAAATTAAAAAGGAATATCAATTTCCCGTTTATCTTTTTCACAAAGGCGAAAACTACAGGGCATATGAGTTTTTCGGCGTTCATAGAATAGAAGAAGATACATTTGCTTTCCGTGTCTGGGCGCCGAATGCACAGGCGGTTTCCCTTGTCGGCGATTTCAACAGCTGGGATTATGAAGCAAATTATATGCTTCCTGTTGCTCCCGGAATATGGGAATGTATCCTAAGCGGCGTTCACATTTATGATTGCTATAAATATGCAATTCGCACAAAAGACGGCAGAATGCTTGAAAAGGCAGATCCATATGGATTCCACTGCGAAACAAGGCCGGGCACTGCAAGCAAGGTTTATGAAATAGATAATTATAAATGGAACGACAAAAAGTGGATTGAAAGTAAAAACGGCAAAAACATTCTTGAACAGCCTGTTAATATTTATGAAATCCATTTCGGCTCCTGGAAGAAGCACGAAAACGGAGATTTCCTTTCCTACAGAGAAATGGCTGATTCGCTTATTCCTTATGTTAAGGATATGGGCTACACACATATTGAAATGATGCCGATTATGGAATATCCGTTTGACGGCTCCTGGGGATATCAGGTAACAGGCTATTTTGCTCCTACATCCAGATACGGTACACCGGACGATTTAATGTATTTCGTTGACCAATGCCACAAAGCAGGAATCGGTGTTATCCTTGACTGGGTACCTGCCCATTTCCCGAAGGATGCTTTCGGTCTGTATGAATTTGACGGCAAACCGCTTTACGAATACAGCGATATGAAAAAAGGCGAACATAAGGAATGGGGTACAAGAGTTTTTGACTATGGCAGAAACGAAGTTAAAAGCTTCCTGATTTCCTCTGCTATGTATTGGGCTGATAAATATCATTTTGACGGCTTAAGAGTTGACGCTGTTGCATCCATGCTTTACCTTGATTACGGCAGAAATGCAGGCGAATGGACACCGAATAAGGACGGCGGCAGAGAAAACTATGAGGCAGTTGATTTCTTCAGAACGCTTAATTCGGCAATGTTCAAAGAGCATCCGTCTATTATGATGATTGCCGAGGAATCAACGGCTTGGCCTATGATTACAATGCCAACCGATATCGGCGGACTCGGCTTTAACTTTAAATGGAATATGGGCTGGATGAACGATATGCTTCGTTACACCTCGCTTGATCCATTATTCAGAAAGAACAACCACGATTGCATTACATTC
>JAIDLO010000237.1 GCA_029050995.1 Eubacterium sp.
ATGTTATATAGTGTATTTCAACGAAAACATCATCAATAACTTTTGATACAAATTTATTTTCGTTACATAGTACAACAATATCTAAATCAGACAATTCTGTTGCAGTTCCAACAGCAACGGAGCCATTCAAAAGCACCGCATAAATTGAATTATCCTTTTTAAATTCAGTAACTAATTTATTGAAAATTTCTAATTGCTTTAACATTTTAATTCCTCTTTAGAATTGATAATTGCAACATTATATGTATCAAGCGGTAAAGCTAAAAGCTGCATGATTTTGAGTTCATCAATTGCATCAAACAGGGCATTATGCGTTTCAAAGTAGCTATAATCTCCCGACAGCATTCTTATTATCGGTTCAACGCCGTAATTTCGCTTTAATCTGCCTGTTTTACAGCATTCAGCGCTATCGGGAATTTTGGAATTATACTGCTTATATGCCGCTATTTTTATGATATCATACCACTTAAAATCAGCCAATTCACGAAGATGACCATAATCAAACTGTGCATTATACGCAAAAATAGACTGCACATTATGCTCATTAAACCAATTCAGCAAATCGCATATTGCTTCCTCACGATTACATTCAATCGCAGGCGGATTGCCGTTTATCTGCAACACAGCAGAATACATTCCGCCGATTAAACATTCCTGCGTAAGGATATAATATTTCGTATCAACAGGCGCAAAGGTTTCACAATCCGCAATAACCACGCCGATAGACATAACCTCATTGCACCAATTTGTTTCCGTATCTATAATTGCAAATTTCATATTCTCGTCATTCCTTAACTATCTCTGCCACGCATTCTACATGCGGGGTGCGGGGGAACATATCTACTGCCGTAAGATTTTTTAGGGCATAGCCTTTCTCATTTAATATCGCAAGGTCACGGGCAAGGGTTGCGCTATCGCAGGAAACATAGACAATACGATTTGCGCCCATATTTTCAATCACATCAAACAGCTCTTTCTGACAGCCCTTTCGGGGCGGATCTACGATAACCAAATCGGGCTTCAAGCCCATTTTTTCTATGTCCCTTGCACCGTTAAACGCATCTGCGCAAATAAATTCAGCGTTATGAACGCCATTCAATCTTGCGTTTTCCTTTGCATTTTCGATTGCAGACGGTACGATTTCTATACCGACAAGCTGCTTACATTTATCAGCAAGCGTAAGCCCGATTGTGCCTGCTCCGCAATACAAATCAACAACGGTTTCACTACCCTTTAAATCAGCATATTCCGCAGCAAGCGAATACAGCTTTTCACACTGATTATGATTTACCTGATAAAAACTTTGCGGAGAAATAACAAATTTTTTACCAAGCAAAATATCCGTTATTTTATCACTGCCCCATATCGTTTTTGTTTTATCGCCCAAAATAACATTTGTGTTTTCCTTATTGATATTGAGAACAACGCTTTTCAGATTTTCAAATGCATTCCGAAGCTCAGCAACAAGATAATCCTGATCGGGAATATCCTTTCCGTTTATGACAGCACAAGCCATGATTTCGCCTGTGCCGAAGGCTTTACGAAAATAAATATGCCTTAAAAGACCTTTACCCGTTCTTTCATCAAAAGAGGTTATATGATTCTTTTTAACCCATTTTTCAAAGGCTTTGATACCATTTTCAAACTCGGCAGGTTGAAGCAGACAATCCCTGCACGGAACAATTCTATGGCTTTTATAAGCGTAAAAGCCCGCTGTTAAACTGCCGTTTTCTATGTAAACAGGATACTGCGCCTTATTGCGGTAATGGCTGATTTCATCTGCACCAACAATGTTTTCAACCTTAAAATCAATATGACCGATTCGGCTAATTGCATCCTGCACTCTTGAAAGTTTATATTTAAGTTCTTCATCATAGGTCATATCACGAAATGAACAGCCGCCGCATTTTTTAGAAACAGGGCAGTCACTTTCAATTCTCTGCGCAGACGGCTCAATAATTTCATCAATAATGCCTATTGCATAATTTTTTGAAACCTTGATAATATGCGCAATAATTCTATCGCCCGGAACAGTTCCGCGAACAAAAACGGCAAAGCCGTTGTATCTGCCTATACCGCTGCCCTCTGATGTAACGGCATCAATATATAATTCAATTTTATCATTTTTCTGAATATTCAACATAAATCACC
>JAIDLO010000238.1 GCA_029050995.1 Eubacterium sp.
ACCTTTGGATATTTATAGATTCCGCCATTTGCGATAGCGGCAACAACGGATGAAAAATGAAGCGGAGAATCGGTTAATTTACCCTGTCCGAAGCCCAGAAGTGCAAGCTGCCCTTTGGACTGCAAATCATCATAATTCGGGAAATTGCCGTTTCGCACTTCCCATTTTTCATAAAGCTTGTTCAATTCCCCAAATCCCAGTGCTTTAGACATTTTAGTTAATTTCTCAGCACCCAGCTTCAGCGCAAGCTCAATAAAAAAACAATTACAGGAATTCGCAAGAGCTTCCTTTATC
Organism: Eubacterium sp.; assembly: GCA_029050995.1. Classification (GTDB taxonomy): domain Bacteria; phylum Bacillota; class Clostridia; order Oscillospirales; family Acutalibacteraceae; genus Eubacterium_R. The sequence continues at coordinate 295 of JAIDLO010000238.1, forward strand.
GTCTGCACACCATGCTTTCTCTCTTTCTGGCATTTAAAGGTTGTATCTCCAATCGTTACCTCGCCAACACATTCATAGGAATCGTTTATACCGTTTTCAATCGCACAGGCGGAAACAACAAGCTTATATACTGAGCCGACACAATAGGATGAAAAAGCCCTGTTCAGATAATCATTCGGCGTGCTGTATGAGGCAAGGACTTCACTTGTTGCCGTATCAAGAACAACGACTGCACCGCTTTTCATATTCTCTGCTGCTTCTTCGGTAATTCTTTGAATTTTATTATCAATGGTAAGTGCAATTCCCCTTTTTGTATCGTAATTATCATCAAGCATAGTACCCTCGTCTCCGTCCAGCAATCTGCCTATTGCATCAACAGAAAAGTTAATCGCTCTGCTTCCTACAACATCCGGTTTTAAGTTTTCACTAGCCGCAACAAGATTTTTCGCAAGCATATCCTCGGAATGACGATTTGTTGTTTCCAATATCTTTATGGATTTACAGCTTTCGTAATGATCAATCTCTCTTACAACAGGATAGCCCTGCTTCAGTTCTTCCATAATTTCTTCTCTTTCCTTATAGCTGAAAAGCTTATTCAGCTCCGTAAGGCATTTTTCTGTAGGGCGTATAACAGCAACAAGGTTTTCGGTTTTATTCGTTATTCTATTAAAATATCTGTCATAAACCGTTTCATATATTTTATCTATATCAACAGTATAACTGTTTCGTGTTGAAGACACCGCGTAATTACCGCTGAACATAATATAGCCAATTCTGCCAACAACGACAGAAAACAAAAAAGCCAATG
>JAIDLO010000239.1 GCA_029050995.1 Eubacterium sp.
TAAATAAGCAATACTATTAGGGAGAAAATAAATATGAAATCTGGTAAAAAAGTCTTATGTTTGCTTTTATCTTTACTTATGCTTTTGAGCATAATGCAAGGCATTTCGATATCAGCATTTGCAGATGAAACAAATCCTTTTTGGGTTAAAGTAGGTGCAGACATCACAAAAAGCATGTTAACAACTACCAATGTTAAAACATTTACTCAGAATAATAATACTTCTGAAACTGAGCAGCTAACCATTACTGCAGATGGAAAAAAGCTGAAAATCTCAGGCAAAACCACTTTAGCTCCTTTGTCAAAGATAACGGATTATATTCCTGGTTTTGTAACCTCATTTAAGAATTACAACACGAATAAATTTGGCGGTCCGTATATTTGGATGGAGCCTGTCAAGAAAACAGATCCAAATGGAAAAACATATTATACCTTTAGCGGTGAATACGATATGTCCTCTGTTGCAAATGGAACATATAAAATGTATTTGTGGAGAGGATATAAAACCGAGAAAGGTAATTATTACAAGTTCAGCGGAAGCTTATCTGATATCGGTGTTAAGTCAAATCCGGGTATCCTTCACTATGCAAATGTTCTTAAAGTAACAAATGGCAATGTTTCTGTTCTGAAATATAATCAGATTGTTGCAGCAAATGCAGATGCTTATGAGAAAATAAACGCCTATGAGCCTACAGAGTTTTTAGATGCTTCATTACCGGAAATTGTTTTTGCAAATAAAGATCCGCAGAATGCAAATGATAAAGGCGCTCCGCTTACGCAGGAACAGCAAGATTATATTAAAACGATTGCTGCTGATATTACAAAAAATGATGAAACGGATTATGATAAAGTTAAAAGTATATACAAATATGTTGCAACAAATCTTTATTATGATGATAAAAGACCGAATAATACAGGCTCAAACAGCGCAAATTCAAACCCTTATGTGAATTTAAAGGGACTGATTGATAAATCAACAAATAACTATAATATTTACAGCGGCAAGGTTGCAACAAACTGTGTTGGCTATACTGCCATGGTTGCAGCTATGGCAAGATCTTTGAATATTCCAACAAGAATCGTTAATGGCGTTCATATTACTGAGGAGAATTGGAATACTGCAACAAATAATCTTAATGTTGCTGATCATCACAGGGCTGAATGTTATGTGAATGATAAATGGATATCAGTTGATGCTAATATGGGCAATCAGAATCATTGTAATGGAACATATACCAAGTCCTCGGGCTGGACAAAAACAGGATTATCCAACTATTCATACTTTGATGCAACAGCGGATGCACTTTCAACTAACTATATTGTTAAAGCTGTTTATGTTTATGATGAAGAGCTTGCAAATAATCCAACAACCGTTGAACTTTCAAAAACATCATATATTTATGACGGAAAAGCTAAGAAGCCGGTTGTAACAGTTAAAAATGGTGCAGGAGCTGATTTTGCTAAAAGTAGCTATACTGTAACCTACAGTAACAATGTTAGTGTAGGCACAGCAACTGTTACCGTAAAATTCAAAGCGCCTTATAGTGGTACAATCAAAAAATCTTTCAAGATAAATCCAAAGGCAACAACTGTTTCAAGTTTAACTTCTCAGTGTAAAGGCTTTACAGTAAAATGGGCAAAACAGGCTACACAAACAACGGGTTATCAGATTCAGTATTCTACAAGCAGTAGTTTTACGAATGCTAAAACAGCAACAGTAAAAAGCAACAGCACAGTATCAAAAAATGTTACCGGCTTAACTGCAAAGAAAAAGTATTATGTCAGAATAAGAACATATAAAACTGTTAATGGTACAAGCTACTATTCTTCTTGGTCTGCTTCAAAGAATGTTACAACATCATCCTATCCGACAACAATATCGCTTTCAGCAACAAGCTTGACATATAATGGAAAAGCTAGGAAACCATCTGTAACTGTAAAGCATCTTGGAACAAAAATAAGCTCAAAATATTATACTGTTTCCTATTCAAGCGGTAGAAAGAATGTTGGCACATACACTGTAACAATCAAATTTAAAGCACCATACAGCGGAACAGTAAAGAAAACCTTTACAATCACTCCAAAGGCAACAACGCTTTCAAGCGTAACAGCTGCTTCAAAAGCATTTACTGTTAAATGGAAAAAGCAGAAAACACAGACAACGGGCTACCAGATTCAGTACAGCATCTCTTCTGACTTTAGTAATCCGAAAACAGTAACTGTATCAAAGAATAGCATAACATCCAAGAAAATAACAAAACTTACAGCTAAAAGAAAGTATTATGTAAGAGTAAGAACATACAAGGTTGTAGGTAAAACAAAGGTTTGTTCTGCTTGGAGTAAGGCAAAGACTGTTACAACAAAGAAATAAAAACAAACTAAAAAAACCACTGGTTAAACCAGTGGTTTTTTTACATTTACTTGTGAGGCTTATTCTTTTATTTCAATAAATTTATAACCTGCATCTGCAACTGCCTGCTTAATAGCAGCTTCGTCAATATTGCCGCTGTTGATAACTGCTCTGTTTTTTGTGTGGTCTGCTGTTACATCCAAGCCTATTTTCTTTAATGCTTCAGTAGCATGTGCTTCGCAATGTGCACACATCATTCCCTCAATAACAATATACGGCTTCTTTTCCTTTTTAAAAATACTCATGTCAATTTCCTTTCCTTGTGATTTTTTATGTTTAATTTTATTTATATTAACGATATTCAGCCTTAAAGCATTCATAACAACACAGAAGCTTGAAAGGCTCATTGCCGCTGCACCAATCATTGGATTAAGCGTTATTCCGAACATCGGATAAAGCACACCTGCAGCCACAGGAATACCGATAATATTATAAATAAATGCCCAAAAGAGATTTTCCTTTATATTCTGAATAACCTTTCTAGAAAGCGTTATTGCAGACGATATATCAACAGGATCACTTTTCATCAAAACAACATCAGCGGCATCAATTGCAACATCAGTTCCTGCACCAATTGCAATACCTGTATTTGCTCTTGTTAACGCAGGCGCATCATTGATACCGTCGCCGACCATAGCAACGCTTCCGTAATCAGAAAGCATTCGGATTTTTTCTTCTTTTCCATCCGGCAGAACCTTTGAAATAATATTGGATATTCCAACCTGCTTTCCGATTGCTTTTGCAGTTTCATCATTATCCCCTGTTATCATAACAACAGAGATTCCCATATGATTCAGATTTTCAACAGCCCTTTTGCTTGATTCTTTAAGCGTATCCGCAACTGCAATTACACCTAAAAACTTATCTTCTGTTGAAAAGAAAAGCGGTGTTTTTCCACTTGCAGACAATGAAGCGGCAAAAGCAATATAATCATTCGGAATATTTACCTGTTTACTTATATACACAATATTTCCGCCGTAAACCTTAACTGAATCAACCTCGCCGACAAGTCCGTTTCCTGCAACAGCTTTTGAATTTTCAGCATTTAAAAGCGTTATATTCTTTTCCACACAATACTTAATAATTGCTTTTGAAAGAGGATGCTCACTTTTGCTTTCAATGGCATAGGCAAGAGATAAAAGCTTTTTTTCGTCATCCGACTTAATATCTGTTACAGACGGATTACCCTCTGTAACTGTACCTGTTTTATCCAAACAGACAATATCTGTTTTTCCTGCAATCTCAAGACTTTCAGCCGTTTTAAATAATATTCCGTTTTTAGCACCCTTACCGCTGCCAACCATAATGGCAACAGGCGTTGCAAGACCAAGCGCACAAGGACAGCTTATAACAAGAACAGATATTCCCCTTGCAAGCGAAAAGCCGATACTCTGTCCTGAAATCAGCCATATTATCATAGTTATAACGGCAATACAAAT
>JAIDLO010000024.1 GCA_029050995.1 Eubacterium sp.
CTTTAGTTTTTGCAATAGGCACCTTTTCGTCTAAGCTGCTGACTGTTGTCCTTACCGCTTATTACACTCGTGTTATGGCAGACGGGGATTTCGGCGGCGCTTCGTTGATACAGAATGCTGTTAATATCCTTGTTCCTATTGTAACACTTTCAGTTGACTCGGCTGCTCTCAGATTTGCTCTTGATAAATTCAGCAATAAAAAAGGCGTATTTACAACAGGTGTTGCGATAGATATTCTGGGCTTCGGCGTTTTCTGCATTTTTGCGCCTGTTGTTTCAAAAATACAAATCAATGACTTTAATATGGGGCAGTATGCAACTGTTCTCTATCTTATGCTTCTCGGTTCATCCCTTCGTCAGCTTTGTCAGCAGTTCGTAAGAGGAATGGGAAATGTAAAGCTCTATGCAGTGGACGGCGTTATCGCAACGGCAACATCAGCAGTGGCAACCTTTCTTTATCTTGGTGCGTTCAAATGGGGCATAAACGGATATATTCTTGCTATATTTACAAGTGATATCCTTTCTGTTGTGTTCCTGTTTGCAACATCAAAGCTGTGGCGTTATTTTGATATCGGAGAGCTTAGGAAATCTGCGTTTTATCCGATGTTAAAGTATTCCGTTCCGCTTATTCCAACTGTTATTCTGTGGTGGATTATAAATACATCGGATCAGTATATGGTAACTTTTTTCAAAGGTGTTGCTTTAAGCGGAATCTATACTGCAGCATATAAAATCCCGAATTTCGTTGTTATTTTCGCAGGTATATTTATAAATGCATGGCAGATTTCTGCTGTTGATGAATATAACAGCAGGGGAAACTCAAAATTCTTTTCCGAAGTATTTAATGTTTACAGCGGCTCGCTTTTTGTTGTAGGTGCAGTTCTTATAACACTTTCAAAATTTATAACCAGCATCTATCTTGGCAATGAATATTATGATTCATGGCATTATGAGCCTATTCTTATTATTGCAACAACATTTTCCTGCCTTGTTAATTTTTATGCTTCTATATATATGGCAAAGAAGAAAAGTGTGCTTTCTTTGCTTACGGCAGGTGCGGGTGCAATTCTGAATATCGTTTTGAATTTTGTGTTTATTCCAACGCTTGGCGCATATGGTGCTGCAATTGCAACAGCTATCTCCTTCGTTATTGTATTTATTATCAGAGCAAAAAATACAAAGCAGTTTGTTGATATCAAAATTGATCATTCAAGTTTTACACCGTCTGCAATTCTTATGCTTGCTTCAACGATATTTATTATATTTGAAGTGCCTGATGAAAAGACAAGCCTTCTGGTTTCTTTTGCAATAACAATTCTGATTATAATTCTCAATTTCGGCTCAGTTATAGATATATTAAAACTTCTTTTTGATAAATTTGTGAAAAAAAGAGGATAATGTGCATAATATATTGTTATAGTTACTATTGAAAACAAGCTCGATTTAGTGTATAATTAACAAAATAATGAATAAAATTACCATTTTAATATCATATTTTTGGAGGTATTGTATATGAATTCGCAAATTTCCGCCGCTCAGGCAAAGAAAATGATTAATGATAAATTAAGTCATTTCTTCGGTGTTGTTCCTGAAACGGCTTCCGTAGAGCAGTTTTATAAAGCTGTTGCTATGATTGTTCGTGATGAATTGGCTGCAATGAACAGCGATTTCCGTCACACGGCTGAAAAGCAGGATACAAAGAAAATTTATTATCTTTGTATGGAATTCCTTATGGGTCGTTCACTTAAAAATAATCTTTACAACCTTGGCTTAACAGATGTTTTTGAAAAGGCATTAAGCAGCTATGATATCAGCCTTGATGCGCTTTATGCGAAAGAGCCTGATGCAGGTCTTGGAAACGGCGGTCTTGGAAGACTTGCTGCCTGCTACCTTGATGGTCTTGCAACAAATGGATTTCAGTCTATGGGTTATTCTATTCGCTATGAAGCTGGTATCTTCAAGCAGAAGCTTGTAGACGGCTGGCAGACAGAGCTTCCGGATTTCTGGCTTCCGGGCGGCGAGGTTTGGCTTGTGCCAAGAGAAGAAAGAGCTGTTGAAATCAACTTTGAAGGCTGGGTAGAAGACAGCTGGGACGGCGATTTTCATCATGTTATTATGCGTGACTGCAATACAGTTACTGCTGTTCCTTATGATATGTATGTTTCCGGTAAAGGACAGGGCGTTTCAAGGCTTCGTCTTTGGGCTTCCCGTAAGCCTGAGCTTGATATGAGCCTCTTCAATCAGGGTTCATTTATCAAGGCTATGGAGCAGTCTGCTATGGCAGAAGCAATTTCCAAAGTTCTTTATCCTGCTGATAATTCACCTGAGGGTAAATCCCTTCGTCTTCGTCAGCAGTATTTCCTTGTTTCAGCTTCAATTCAGGATATTATTCATCGTCATTTAACACAGTATGGTACTGTTGATAATCTTCCGGAAAAAATTGCAATCCATATCAACGATACGCATCCGACAATGGCAATTCCTGAGCTTATGAGAATTTTGCTTGATGAATGCGGCTATGATTGGGACAGCGCTTGGAATATTGTTACAAAAACAATTGCTTATACAAACCATACAGTTATGAAGGAAGCGCTTGAATGCTGGAGTGAAGAGCTTTACAGCAGACTTCTTCCTCGTATTTATCAGATTACAAAGGAAATTGATAATCGTTTCCGTGCTTATGTTTGGTCAACAACGCATGATGCAGATAAGGTTGAAAGAATGGCTATCGTTTCCGGCGGTGTTGTTCGTATGGCAAATCTCTGCGTTGCAGGTTCTCATTCCGTAAACGGCGTTTCTGCTCTTCATTCAGAAATCCTTAAGGAAACTGTTTTCAATGATTTCTATACAATTACACCGGATAAGTTCAAGAATGTAACAAACGGTATTGCATTCAGAAGATGGATTTGCCAGTCTAACCCTAAGCTTACTAAGTTTATAACAGAGCTTATCGGCGATCAGTTTATTACAAAGAGTGATGAGCTTCTTAAGCTTCGTGATTATAAAGATGATAAGCAGGTGCTTGAAACTCTTTCCAAGATTAAATATGATAATAAAGTTCGTTTTGCTGAGCTTGTTAAAAAGAGAAACGGCATTGAAATTGATCCGAACTCAATCTTTGATGTTCAGGTTAAAAGGCTTCATGAGTATAAGCGCCAGAGCTTGAATATTCTTAATATCATTGCTGAGTATCAGATGCTTAAAGCTAATCCAAGCATGCATTTTGAGCCGAAAACCTATATCTTCGCTTCAAAGGCAGCTCCTGGATACTTTATGGCTAAGAAAACAATTGAGCTTATTGATTCTCTTTCAAAGCTTATCAATAATGATCCGGATATCAAGGGCAGAATCAAGGTTGTATTTATGGAAGAATACAATGTTAGCCTTGCTGAAACACTTATGCCTGCCGCTGATTTCTCAGAGCAGATTTCTCTTGCAGGTACAGAAGCATCAGGTACAGGTAATATGAAGCTTATGCTTAATGGTGCTGTTACAATCGGTACACTTGACGGTGCGAATGTTGAAATTGCAGAGGCTGTCGGCGATGACAATATCATTATCTTTGGTCTTAAAACACCTGAAGTTCAGCAGCTTCAGCGTGATGGCTACTATCCAATGAGCTATATCAACAATAATCCTACATTAAAGAATGTTGTTGATTTCATCAATATGGGTGTAAATGGTAAAACCTTTACAGAGATTTCTTCAAGCCTTATGAATGTAGATCCTTATATGGCTCTTGCTGATTTTGCTGATTATCAGAAGGCACAGGCATTTGCTTCTGAGGTTTATAAGGATAAGGAAAAATTCGCAAGAATGTCCCTTATGAACATCAGTGGTGCAGGCGTATTCAGCGCAGACCGTTCCATTATGGATTATGCAAATAATATCTGGCATACAAAGCCTGTTCAGTTTGAAGCAGAAAAGTCTGTTTCAAAGCCTATGGCTCCAAAGGCTGAAAAGAAAGCAGCAACAAAGAAAACAGCAGCAAAGAAAACTGCTAAAAAATCAAAATAATTTAATTTGAAAAAAGGGCGAATGAATTAGGTAACACTTTTATATTCGCCCTGTTTTATTAAGTGCTATGAAAATATTTGATTCAAGAAAAACTGAATATAAATCCCTTGTTTCAGCGATTGCAACGGATGAGGATGTCAGACTCCGCATTATCGTTCCCCGTTCTATGGGGTGTACAGGTGCAAGCCTTGCCATATATAAAGACGGCGAAGAAACTGTTTATTACGGAATGTTCTGGGCTGGCATGTGCGGCGATGATAATGAATATTGGGAACTCCATTTTTCTGCAACAACGTCGGGGCTTTATTTCTATCATTTTGAAATTGATACGCCTTGGGGTAAATCGTTTATCAAAAATATCGGAAACGGATGCGGCGATTTCAATATAGAGGGCAGCGAATTCCAGCAAACGGTTTATGATAAAGTGTTTAAAACGCCCGATTTTCTGAAAGGCGGAATCATTTATCAGATTTTCCCAGATAGGTTTTGTTGTAGCGGTAAAAAGAAAAATAATGTACCCGAAAGCAGAGTTATGCGCCAATGGGGCGATGAGCCGTTCTGGCACGAAAGCCAGATGAATGGTCTTTGGAATAATGATTATTTCGGCGGCGATTTAAAGGGGATAGAAGAAAAGCTTGATTATATCAAAGAGCTTGGCGTTTCCTGCATTTATCTGAATCCTATTTTTGAGGCAAACTCAAATCATAGATATGATACTGCCGATTACGAAAGAATTGATCCTATGCTCGGCACAGAAAATGATTTGAAATCCCTTTGCAATAAGGCTGCGGAAAAAGGCATAAGCATTGTGCTGGACGGCGTTTTCAGCCATACAGGCTGTGATTCAAAGTATTTCAATCTTTATAGTAAGTATGACAGCGTTGGTGCTTATAACAGCAAGGAAAGCCCATATTTTGAGTGGTATAAGTTTACCGATTATCCGAATGAATATCATAGCTGGTGGGGTATTAAGCTTCTTCCCGAAATTATAGAGGAAAACGAAAGCTATCGTGAGTTTATCTGCGGAGAAAACGGTGTTTTAAGAAAATGGCTTCGCTGCGGAATCAGCGGCTGGCGTCTTGATGTTGCGGATGAATTGCCCGATATATTCCTTGATGATTTGCGAAAAGCCGTAAAGACTGAAAATGAAGATGCAATCATTATCGGCGAGGTATGGGAGGATGCAACAAATAAGTTTGCCTACGGCGAAAGAAGGCGATATTTGCTTGGCGAACAGCTTGATAGTGTTATGAATTATCCTTTTGCCGATGCCGTGCTGAATTTTGTTAAGTACGGCGGAGCAGACAGCTTTTTCAATTCGGTTATGAGCATTGTTGAAAATTATCCGCCTTGCGTTGTAAATGTGCTTATGAATCATATCGGAACGCACGATACAGAGCGTGCCATAACTCGCCTTGCCGGGGAAAACCCTGATGGCTACGGCAGGGATTGGCAGCATGAGCATAATATCCTTTCAGAGGAAAACTATAAAAAGGGCATTTCTATGATGAAAATGGCAAGCCTTATTCAGTATACACTTCCCGGTGTGCCAAGCCTTTATTACGGCGATGAGGCAGGCTTGCAGGGTATGAAAGACCCGTTTAACCGAGGCTGCTTCCCTTGGGATAATATCAATGAGAATCTTCATAAATGGTATAAAAGATTGGGCGAAATCAGAAACGGCTGTAAAGCGTTTGTTGACGGAAGCTTTGAGCCTGTGTTCAGCGGATATAATGTAATTGCCTATAAGCGTGTTGCTGCCGATAATCAGGTGCTTGTTGCCGTTAATAACTCATCAGAAATGTTTGATGTTTATGTCGGCACGGAATGGGATAATTCCTATAATCTCTTTGCGCCTGTTTCAAAGGACGGCTATATCCGCCTTTCTCCGAATGAATTTACGCTTTTAACAAAATAGTAACAAAACCGAAGGCTATTGTCCTTCGGTTTTTTCTATGCTATAATGAACAAAAAGAGGGTGTTTTTATGACAGAAAAATTTGTTTTGCGTGAGCATTTCATACCTGACGGCATTCTGCACGATCAGGATTTATATGAAGTAAAATTAGAAAATAATGTATTAACGCTTAGCTTTGAAGTGCATTGCTTTTCGGATCATAGTGCAAGTTTTGTTGAAAAATATAAGGATTTTACAAAATGCCATATCAAATGCAAACTTTCGGATGAACAGTATTGCGAATCTGAGGTTGAATTGCGTACATGTATAAACAAAAAGAAGCAATATATAACACAGATTGTTCCGATTGAAGAGTTTGTTGATTTGGCTAACAAAGAGATTTTGCGAAGAAGAAAAAAAGATTTTTATCCCGGAGAGTATATTGGTACAGGTGTAGGGGCAAATTTTGGGATGGTACACATTGAATTGTTTTTTGATCTCAAATATAAGAGAAAGGAATATGATGGGTGTACTTTAAATTTGCACACCGAAGAAATTGAATTTATTTGGGAATAGCGTAGGGCAGGGGTTTACTCCTGCCTTTTTCTGCTTTTATGATAGTTTTTATAGGTTTTTTCTTGAAAAGAAACGGAATTTTTTGCATATTTTATATATACAATTTAAAATTAATATGCTATACTATTACGGAAATTATAGTGGAAAGTTGTATTTACTTGTATATTCACTTAGAATTTTCTTTGAAAGGAAATAGATTTTATGGCATACAGAACACATAATTGTAACGAATTAACTTTTGATAATCTGAATGAAAAGGTTTCACTTGCCGGCTGGGTTGATACAATCCGAGATCACGGCGGTGTTGCTTTTATTGATTTGCGTGATGAATACGGCATTACACAGGTTGTTGTAAATGACGGCGATTTAATTAATCATCTTAAAAAGGAAAGCGTTATCTCTGTAGAGGGTACTGTTGTTAAGCGTGATGAAGAAACAATCAACAAAAAGCTTGCAACAGGCGAGCTTGAGGTTAAGGTAGATAAATTAACGATGCTTGGCGCCTGCACAGAAAATCTTCCGTTTGAAATTTCTGAATCAAAGGAAACAAGGGAAGATGTTCGCTTAACCTATCGTTTCCTTGATTTAAGAAACAAGGCTGTTCATGATAATATTATGTTCAGAAGCAATGTTATTTCATTCCTTCGTCAGAAGATGACAGAGCTTGGCTTTACTGAAATTACAACGCCGATTTTAACCTGCTCTTCTCCTGAGGGTGCAAGAGACTATATCATTCCAAGCCGTAAGCACGAGGGCAAGTTCTATGCTCTTCCTCAGGCTCCGCAGCAGTTCAAGCAGCTTCTTATGGTTTCGGGCTTTGATAAGTATTTCCAGATTGCACCTTGCTTCCGTGATGAAGATGCAAGAGCAGACCGTTCTCCGGGCGAATTCTATCAGCTTGATTTTGAAATGGCTTTTGCAACGCAGGAGGATGTTTTCGCTGTTGCAGAGGATGTTCTTTATGATACATTTACAAAATTCGGCGGCGGCAAAAAGGTTAGCCCTGCTCCGTTCGTAAGAATCCCATTTGAGGAAGCAATGATTAAATACGGAACAGATAAGCCGGATTTAAGAAACCCTCTTATTATCGAAGATTTAACCGAATTCTTCTCAAGAGTAGAATTCAAGGCATTCCAGGGTAAGCCTGTTCGCGGTATCAATGTACCAAACTGTGCAAAGCAGTCTAAGGGCTGGTTTGAAAAAATGCTCAAGTTTGCGCTTGAAATCGGTATGAAAGGTCTTGGCTATATTGAAGTGCTTGAAGACGGCTCCTTCAAAGGTCCTATTGATAAATTCCTTTCTCCTGAGCAGAGAATTGAGCTTAAGGAAATGCTGAATCTTAAAACAGATGATACCTTGTTCTTCATCTGCGATACACCAAAGCATGTTAATGATTTTGCAGGTCAGATCAGAACAGAGCTTGCAAATCGTCTTGATTTAATTGATAAAGACAGATTTGAGCTTTGCTATATTACGGATTTCCCAATGTTTGAAAAAGACGAAAACGGAAATCTTGCATTTACTCACAATCCATTCTCTATGCCGCAGGGCGAGATGGATGCACTTTTGAATGAAGATCCGCTTACAATCAAGGCATATCAGTATGATATTGTTTGTAACGGTGTTGAGCTTTCCTCAGGTGCTGTTCGTAATCATCGTCCGGATGTTATGGTTAAGGCATTTGAAATGGCTGGCTACAGCGAGGATACTGTTAAAGAAAAATTCGGCGCTCTTTATAATGCATTCCATTATGGTGCTCCGCCTCATGCAGGTATGGCTCCGGGTGTAGACAGAATGATTATGCTTCTTCAGGATGAAGAAAACATCCGTGAGGTTATCGCATTCCCAATGAACTCAAATGCACAGGATATGCTCCTCGGTGCTCCGAATACAGTAACGGAAATGCAGCTCCGCGAAACACATATCAAGCTTCGCAGACCTGCTTCTGAGAAATAATAAACAAATTTAGGGCAGGTTGGCGTTGCCTAAACCTGCCCACAAAATATTATTAAGGTGGATTAACAATGAAGATTACTCCCGAATTAATTAAATATCTTGAATCCCTTGCAAGAATAACCCTTTCTGAAGAGGAAGAAAAAAAGGTTGGCAATGAGCTTCAGGATATTCTTACTTATATTGATAAGTTAAATGAGCTTGATACAGAGGGCGTTGAAGCAATGAGCCATTCATTCCCGCTTACAAATGTGCTTCGTGCTGATGAGGTTAAGGCTTCTATGAGCCCTGATGAAATCGTTGCAAACGCACCTGAAAGCCAGGACGGCGCATTCGTTGTTCCGAAAACAGTTGATTAAGGAGGGCGGACAGAATGGAAATTTATGAAATGACCGCTCTTGAAGTGGCTGAAAAAATCAGAAAAAAGGAAATCACTGCTGTTGATGCTGTTAATTCAGTTGCAAAGGCAGTTGAAGAAAAGGATAAAACCTATAATTGCTATACGCATCTGGATAAGGAGCTTGCGCTTGAAAAGGCAGAAAAGGCACAGAAGCTGATTGAAAGCGGCGAGGCAACCTCTGTTCTTGCAGGTGTTCCTGTTGCAATTAAGGATAATATCTGCACAAAAGGGGATATAACCTCCTGCTCATCAAAGATTCTTTATAATTTCAAACCGCCTTATGATGCAACTGTAATTAAAAAGCTTGATGCAGCAGGTATTGTTCCTTGCGGTAAGGTTAATATGGATGAATTCGCAATGGGTTCAACAACGGAAACATCCTTCTATGGTGCAACCAAAAACCCTTGGGATGTTACAAGAGTACCCGGCGGATCTTCAGGCGGTGCAGCAGCTGCTGTTGCGGCTGATGAAAGCGTGATTGCCCTCGGATCTGATACAGGCGGCTCAATCCGTCAGCCCTGCTCCTTCTGCGGTGTAACAGGCTTAAAGCCAACCTATGGTGCAGTTTCCCGTTATGGTCTGATTGCTTATGCATCATCACTTGACCAGATTGGACCAATCGGTAAAAATGCGCTTGATGTTGCAGCAATGTTCTCCGTAATCAGCGGTAAGGATGAAAAAGATGGTACATCTATGGATAGTACACCGTTCACGCTTGATGATATTAAGAATACAACAGATTTAAAGGGTAAGAAAATTGGTATCCCAAGCGATTATTTCGGCGAGGGTATTGATGAGGATGTTGCAAAAAGCGTTATGAATGCTGCTGAAATGCTCAAGGCGCTTGGTGCAGAGGTTGAGGAATTCTCAATGCCTATCGTTGAATATGCAATTCCAACCTATTATATTATCGCTTGTGCAGAAGCTTGCTCAAACCTTTCAAGATTTGACGGTATTAAGTATGGCTATAAATCTCCTGAGGCTGATAATCTTCGTGATGTTTATTTCAAATCACGCTCAGAGGGCTTCGGTATGGAGGTTAAAAAGCGTATTATGCTTGGTAACTTTGTGCTTTCAAGCGGTTATTTTGATGCTTATTATATCAAGGCGCTTAAGGCGAAAGGTCTTATCGTTAAGGCATTCAATGAAGCATTTGAAAAGTATGATTTTCTTCTTGGCCCTGTTGCACCAACAACGGCGCTTAAAATGGGCGAGGGCTTGAGTGATCCGCTTGCTATGTATCTTGGCGATATTTATACAGTTATGATTAATATTGCTGGCTTGCCGTCCCTTGCATTACCTTGTGGCTTTGATAAAAACAATATGCCTGTTGGTATGCAGTTAATCGGCAGACCATTTGATGAAAAAACAATTCTTTCAGCAGGTAATGCTTATCAGTCTGCAACAGATTGGCATAAGCAGAAGCCAAATCTTGTTTAAGGAGGAGAAAATATGGAATACTCAACCGTATGCGGTCTTGAAGTTCATACCGAGCTTTCAACCAAAACTAAAATTTTCTGCTCCTGCTCAACAGAGTTTGGCGGAGAGCCGAATACACATGTTTGCGAAATCTGCTCCGGTATGCCGGGCACACTGCCTGTTTTAAACGAAAAGGTGCTTGAATTTGCGGTAAGAACAGGTCTTGCAACAAACTGTGAAATTACAATGTATAATAAATTTGATAGAAAAAATTACTTCTATCCCGATTTACCAAAGGCTTATCAGATCAGCCAGCTGTATCTTCCAATTTGCAGAAACGGCTATATTGAAATTAACGACAGCATAAACGGCGGTAAGAAAAAGGTTAGAATTCACGAAATTCATATGGAGGAGGATGCAGGTAAGCTCATTCATGATGAATGGTCAGACTGCACACTTGTAAACTACAACAGATGCGGTGTTCCTCTTCTTGAAATCGTTTCTGAGCCTGATATCGCTTCTGCTGATGAAGCTGTTGAATATGTTGAAAAGCTTCGTTCTATTCTTCAGTTCTGCGGTGTTTCCGACTGTAAAATGCAGGAAGGCTCACTCCGTGCCGATGTTAATGTTTCCGTTATGGAAAAGGGAAGCAAGGAATTCGGTACAAGAACAGAAATGAAAAATATAAACTCTTTCAGAGCAATTCATAATGCGATTGAAAGCGAGGCTCAGCGCCAGATAGAGCTTATTGAGGACGGCGGAACTGTAACACAGGAAACAAGAAGATGGGATGATTCCAAGGGCTATTCCTATGCTATGAGAAGCAAGGAGGATGCGCAGGATTATAAGTATTTCCCGGATCCGGATTTACCGCCTGTTCAGCTTACTGATGAATATGTAAATAACATCAAGGAAAATCTTCCTGAGCTTCCGGAAGCTAAGAAAGCTCGTTATATGGCTGAATTCGGTCTTTCCGAATATGATATTTCAATGATTTTTACATCTGTTGCTTATGTTAAATTGTTTGAAAGAACAGTTGAGATTACAGACAGCCCAAAGGATAGTGCAAACTGGATTATGGGCGAATTGATGAAAATGATGAATGAAAATCAGCTTCTGCCGGAAAATATGAGCTTCCGTATGGATTCTCTCGGCGAGGTTATCAATCTTCTGAATGGAAATAAAATCAGCCGTGATTCAGCGAAAAAGGTGTTCAAGGCTGTGTTTGAACAGGATGTTATTCCTGCTGATTATGTTAAGGAAAACAATATGGAAATGGTTTCCGATACAGGCGCAATTAAAGCCGTTATTAAAGAGGTAATTGCAAATAATCAGAAGGCAGTTGCTGAATATAAGGAAGGCAAGGAAAAAGCTATCGGTTTCTTAATCGGTCAGTCTATGCGTGCTTTAAGAGGTAAAGCTCCTGCCGCAGAGGTAACAAAGATTTTAAAAGAAATATTGGGATAAATAATAAACCGTCTTAATACAGATTATTAAGGCGGTTGTTTTCTAAAAAGGAGTATCAAATGAAATATAGCTGGATTGATGAATTTTTGTTGAGTAAAGCAGGCGTTACAAAAGATTTGCAGGCTGAATGGAATTGGATTCGTTATAAAATAGAAGATAAAATGTTTGCGGCTGTCTGTTTGAATGCTGAAGATAAGCCGAAATATATAACCTTAAAGCTTGAGCCAAGTGAGGGCGATTTTTTAAGAAAGCAGTATGAAGATATTATCCCCGGATATTATATGAATAAAGTGCATTGGAATTCCATAGAGGCAGAAGGAAGCGTTCCTGATGATTTGTTAAAGGAAATGCTTGAAAAATCCTATACCCTTATCCTTAAAGGCTTCAGTAAGAAAAAGCAAAAAGAAATTCTAGGTTAAAAAAGGAACCGATTTTATAATCGGTTCCTTTTTTTGTTAAATATAAATAGCGATTGCTTCAAAAGCATCCAAAACTTTTTGCTCTGCTTCATTGAAATCATTTGTAAATGTTGTTAAAGTACCGGTTGGATTTAGTACTAAATCAGTAAGTTCTGAATATGCTTCATAATAATCTTTTAAAATTGAATATGCTTCTTGGTATTCTTTTGGAGGATTAGTTAGTTCTTTCATCATCGAGATAACAGAAGCTCGATTTTCTCTTATAGTTTCAAGCTTATTGCAAAATGTATAATCGCTAAATAGATTTGCTAATGAGTCATTGAAATCATCATTAAAACTCTTTTTATTAGAAGTCATTGTAAATTTATCGGTTTCTGCATTGCGTTTTTCAAAAATGGTATTATACCATACATCGTGTATTAAATTGCCTGCGTCCTCAGCAGTAGATGCTCCCTCAATCATAAGAGTTGAAACACTGTTTAATGTTGTTTCGTAATTTGAAACCTTAACTTTTTGAGATATTGCATAAGTGGATAAAATTGCAATTACTAAAATTATGCATATAATAATTGGCTTCTTATTTTTTGCTGTTTTTTTGTGTTTTATATTTATAACTTCAATTTGATTAGTTTGAACTTGTTCGTTGTTAGAATTAATCGGACAACCACAATTCCTACAATAAGAGTAATCATTTCTTAATTCCGAACCACATTCTTTACAAGTATTTACTGTGGAAGTTTTATTCTGTAAAATAACTCCACAAGACGGGCAGGATATTGCTTTGTCACTAATATCTTTTTTACAATTTGGGCATTTAATAATCGCCATTTAATTTTCCTCCAAATATCACCTTGTTAACTTTATTATACATATATTTATAAAATAGTCAACCTATTGGTACACTAC
>JAIDLO010000240.1 GCA_029050995.1 Eubacterium sp.
GGTATAAGATTATAAAGATAAATAAAATCAGAACGAATGATAATTTGTAATTTATATTCTTTATGTGGTTTAATGTAATCGGAATGATTATCAATATCAAGCACACAAAAAAGATTTTATCAGCCTGTGTTACACCTACAAACTTTAGAGCGTAGGTAATAGCTGAAATAACGGACAAAATCATCAATGGCTTAATAAGAAATGATAAATCATATTTTGTACTTAATCTGATACTTTTTAAACTTCTCATATGAGTAATATGGGATGTTTTAATCAAAAATAAACAGCACTAGGAAAAAATATCCTTGTGCTGTTTTCTGTTTACCATTTTTTATTGTTATAATTCGGGCAGTTTTTATCCTTTAATGCTGCTCTGATTTCAACATAGCAGCCGCATTTTCTGCACATTCCTGCAATTAAATAATCACAGCTTTTGCAGTATGTAAGCCTTTCATTGTACAAATCATTATTTACCTTTAACGATTCATCAAGTGTGCTTAAATAATCGGAAACTGTTTTGAAGGCTGCCTCTTCCCCTGCTTCCAGCAAAAGACATTTTTTACAAATATGTTCCATTATTTTTCAATAACAAACTTAACAACTGAGCAAGCAGGAATTGTTGCAGTAAAGCCGTCTTTTAACTGTCTGAAATCAGAGAACTCTACTGTCTTAACAACATCTGCATTTTCAAAATCATTTTTATCGTGAATACCGCCTGTTAAGATTTCAGCTTTGATTGATTTTACTTTTGTATCCGCAATCTGGCATTTAATTTTTGAAGCTTTCGTTGCAGATGTATTTGTTATTGTAGAATAAATTGTTCCGTTTTCATCAACAGAAGCAGATTCAAGAAGCTGAGGGAATTTTTTGTTATCGTTTACTGATTCGATTTCATCCGTTGTAATATAAGAGCCAACAAGTGTATTTTCCTGATGATCCTTATACATTTTGAAAACATGATAGGTTGGCGTAAGTACCATTTTATCAGCTTCAGTAAGAACAACTGCCTGAAGAACATTTACTGTTTGTGCAATATTTGCCATCATAATTCTATCTGCATGCTTATTGAAGATATTCAAGGTCAAGCCTGCAACAATAGCATCACGCATAGTGTTCTGCTGATAAAGGAATCCAGGATTTGTTCCCGGTTCAACATCATACCATGTTCCCCATTCATCAACAATCAGCTTAACCCATTTCTGCGGATTAATTGAATCCATAACAGCAAGATGATTATTGATAAGCTCTTCCATTCTGTAAGCCTTGCAGATTGTTGAATTATACTCTTTTAAATCAAAATCTGTTGCTGAGCCTTTATGCTCCCAGACATCAGTAGGAATTGTGTAATAATGAAGAGAAATACCCTGTGCATGGTGCTTAACCTTATCCATAACCTCTTTAGTCCAATGATAATCAGCTACATTTGGACCGCAGGCAATTCTTTTAATTCTGTTGTTACTATCATAATCTCTAACATAAGTGTTATATTTTTTATAAAGACAGCCGTAATATTCAGGGTCCATATTACCGCCGCAGCCCCAGGACTCGTTGCCGACACCAAAATACTTGATTTTCCAAGGCTTTTCCTGGCCGTTTTTCTTACGAAGCTCTGCCATAGGAGAAATGCCGTCAAAAGTCATATATTCAACCCATTCGTTCATTTCCTGAACTGTACCGGAGCCGACATTGCCGTTGATATATGTATCACAGCCAAGCTGTCTGCAAAGTTCAAAATACTCGTGCGTACCGAAGGAATTATCTTCAACAACGCCGCCCCAATGGGTATTTACCATTTTCTTTCTGTTTTCCTTCGGACCGATACCGTCTTTCCAATGATATTCGTCTGCAAAGCAGCCGCCCGGCCAGCGAAGAACAGGAATACCCATTTCTTTAAGTGCATTTACAACATCACATCTCATACCGTTTACATTCGGAATTTTTGAATCTTCGCCAACATAAATTCCTTCATAAATGCATCTGCCGAGATGCTCGCTGAAATGACCATAAATATCCTTATTGATTTTGCTAATTTTCTGATTTGGATTAATTAAATATTTTTCCATAATCTTGACCTCAAAGTTAAATTTTTTTTAGGCAATGAAGAGTAATCCGAACCATGGTTTAAATTGGCTGATTTGCCCTTACTCTGTGTTAAAAAGCCTCGGAATACGGAAAGTATTCCTGCGTTTTTGTGCCTTGATTAAGAACAAATCAGCTCAATTTAAACTGCGCAGCACCAAAATGCTTGG
>JAIDLO010000241.1 GCA_029050995.1 Eubacterium sp.
GCTCAGCATTATGAACAAGATTTATAACAGAGGTTTTCAGTCCGCTGAATGAGAAATCAAACGGCGCACCGTCCACTCTCGGATGCGGAAAAGCAAACGCATCGGGATTGCCCTCTTTGCTGATTTTATCAATGCTGATACCGCCTGGATACGGAAGCCCCATTGTTCTGCCTGCCTTATCCAATGCCTCGCCTGCTGCATCATCACGGGTTTTGCCGATAATTTCATAATCTGTGTAGCTGTTTACGGCAACAATATGCGAGTGACCGCCGCTGACAATTAAGCAAAGAAAAGGCGGTTCAATGTCTGAGATTAAGTAATTGGACGCAATATGCGAACGCAAATGATGAACAGGCACAAGCGGCTTGCTTGCCGAAACGGCAAGCCCCTTTGCAAAATTTACACCAACAAGCAATGCACCAATCAAACCGGGAGCAAAAGTTACCGCTATTGCATCAATGTCATCAAGCGTGCAGCCTGCCTGCTCCAATGCTTCTTTTACAACACCGCTGATAGATTCCGCGTGACGGCGTGATGCGATTTCAGGCACAACACCGCCGTACAGCTTATGCTCCTCAAGAGAGGTTGCAATTACATTCGATTTTACAATTCTTCCGTCCTCAACAACTGCAGCCGCAGTTTCATCACAAGAGGACTCAATTCCTAAAATTTTCATTTTTATGTATCCTTAAAATTTATTTGTTTTTCATTTCATTTATCGCATCATCAATCGTTTCTGCTTCCCTGAAGCTATGATGATATTTAGAAAGCAGCATTTCTTCAAAATCATCCGAAGTATTGCCGAAATCATAGCTTTTTCCATCTGCATTAACGATACCATAAGCATTTCTGTAATTTGAAACACCGCCGTTATCATTGCGATATCCTTTAAGCTTATAAAGCTCAAAATCAGAATACTCTGCCGTAACAACGATTATATTGTGGCTGTCTGAAAATCTGATACCATTATCACTAAAACCGATTGCCTTAATACTAAGCATTCCGATAGCAATAATACCGAGAACTAAAAACAATATTCCCGCAGGCATTGTTTTTGATTCTTCAGTAAATTCTTTTATTTCCTTATCAATCTTTTTCAAAGCCTTTTTAGAAAAGCTATCACTTATCCTCTTTTTCATCTCCGATTTACCAAACAGAATAATCAATCCTGCGGAAAGACAAATCGTTCCGGCACCAAAGGATTCAATCAGATTAATCGGTATCGGCAAAACGATATCAAATAAACTGTCTTTCGGAACATCATAGCCGTGAAAAACGATAAAAAACAGCAACGCAGTCAGTACCGCCGAAACAACAACAGATATTGAAATAAATTTAAAGTAAACCTTTCTTTTCGCTTTTTTGTATTCCGCCTTAAATTCATCATCCTTCATAATTGTTTACTCCCCGAAATATTCGTCAATTTCCTCTAAATTATCTTTATACTGAACCGTTCCGCCGTTTGCTTCAATACGGCTTATGTATTTTTCAAGCTCATCGGGATAAAGCCAATCCGTAAAATAGTAATCCTCATCATCAAGCTTTAAAACAAGCTCTCTTGTGCCGTCATCTACATATTCTTCATCATCCTCATAATAGCCTGCAACAACATAATATTCAAGGCTATCATATGCATACTGCGTATTTTCCGAGGAAAAGATATTAATTTTTTCAACATGGTTTTCTTTCAAAATAGGTGAATCGGAAATACCGAAGGCAATTACAAACGCAACAATACAAATAAAACCAACACTAATGCAACAATAGGCTTTATGATTTAATCGTTCCCAAAAAGAATGCTTTTGAAAATCAACTACATTTTCAAGCTTTTCCTTGTTTCCCATTAACAACAATCTTGACACAAGAGGATAAACAGCAAAACCGGTAAAAAGTCCGCCGATTGCCTGAAGGGATACCGCAAATCCAAACATTTCAAAAACAAGAGCAGGGTTTGAACCAAAAGCCATTTTCTTAGCCAAAGCAATTACGAAATAAGCAACAAGCCCCATTATTACCACAAACACAGCACCTGTTATACATTTTACCGGACGGCAGAAGGAACTCGCTTTTGCAAAATCGGTTTGCTTTTTTTCTCTGAAACGATCAATATTTTCTTCAATAAACAAGCAATAACGCTTTTCAAAAATTGTAAGCTTTCTCTTTTTATCTTCCTTATAAAAACATTTGAGTGCCTTTTCGGGTAAGCCATGATAAATACATTTATTATAGCCTGCCGTATCTATTGCTGTATTCTCAGCAAGAACAGAATCCAATTTTTCTCTTTGCTCCGCAATCGTTTTATCCTTAATTTCCCAGCTTGGAATCAAGGTTTCCACATCACATTTAAAATTATAAAAAAGCTTTTCTTGAAGCTCTTCGTTTTCGGAAACATTAACGACATAGTCATCATATCTAAGTACATCACTAAAAAGCTGATCAAAGGCTTTATTCAATGTGCGTTCGCCGAAAATACAATGCTGTTCACAACCTGAAAAATCCTTGATATCAAAGATGTTAAAAATATCGTGCAGGCAATAATACGGCTCTTTATCATTAAAAACATAAAGCACTCTTAATGAATCAAATCTTTCCGCATCATTTCCCTTATTATATGCACGAAACGGAATAAAAGAGTTCAAAACAATGCCCTTTGTTTTGTTCTCAATTTGAAATATACTGCTTTCGTTATCGGGATAATATCGGAAAAGCATAGTAAACAAACCTCTGTTTACAGAGGCAGTATATTCGCCTGTTTTTTCATCAAAGGAATAAACGGGATTTTCAAAATTATTTTCATCAGCAAATTCCGAAACTCTTTTTTCAAACAGCGGAATAAGCGTATATCTTTCCTTTTTATGCTTCATCGTTATTCCTTTATAC
>JAIDLO010000242.1 GCA_029050995.1 Eubacterium sp.
GTTTGCAAAGCATTTTTTTGCTTCTTCAATAAGCCCGTTTTCAGCCATAAGATCTACACGCCTGTTTATCCTGTCATAAAGAATTGCTCTGTCCTTAAATCCAATAACGAAATAAAGAACATCATAAGGGCTTTCTTCAAGCCTTGATTTTTCATTTTGAGCACTTTTTGTTTCGCCAGAGGAATAATAGATTTCAAGTGCTCTTACTACTCTTGTTTTATTGTTTTTATGTATCGTTTCAGCTGCTGCCTTATCTATCTTCAAAAGCATATCATAAAGCTCATCAACACTTTTTTCCATAAGCGCTTCACGCAGCTTAAAATCAGTTTCGGTTTCTGTAAATTTAATGTTATCAACAAAGCTGTTTATAAACAGCCCTGTGCCGCCGACAAGAACAGGCACCTTACCTCTGCCGACAATATCATCAACTGCGCCCTTTGCATATTTGCAAAAATCGGATACGGAAAACAATTCATCCCTTTCAAGAAATTCAACAAGATGATGAGGAACTTCATTCCGCTCACTTTCCGTTGGCGCAGCGGTTGCAATGCTCATGTCCTTATAAACCTGCATAGAATCGGCAGAAATAATTTCGCCGTTTACTGCTTTTGCAATTTGAATTCCAAGGCTTGTTTTTCCGCTTGCAGTTGGCCCTGCAACAACAATCAATTTTGTTTTCATCATTGTATTCTTCCAAACTGCTTTTCAAGCTCATATCTTGAGATTTTAATCATAACAGGTCTGCCGTGCGGGCAATAGCGGATATTCGGCATGGAAAGCAGCTTTTCAACAAACAGCTCTCTTTCCTGTTCTGATGTATAATCCCCGCCCTTAACTGCACTTCGGCAGGCTGTTGAATGAAAAATCCAATCCATTTTATCAGGCTCAATATCTGTTTTATTCTCAAGCAGTTTTTCCGCAATTTCAAGAATCAAATCCTGAATATCCACTCCGTCCAGCATAGACGGCGCTTCGCGGACAATAACGGAAAGATTTCCGAAATCCTCTACCTCAAAGCCGCATTTTGAAAGAACGGGAATGTTTTCAAGGATAACGCTGTATTCTTCAGCGGAAAGCTTAACTGCAACAGGCATAAGAAGAATTTGCGAGCTAATATTTGTTTCAGCCTTCAGCTTTTCAAAATTCATTCTTTCGTGCGCTGCATGCTTGTCTATATAATACAAATCATTTTCTATTTCAACAATTATGTAAGTTCTGAAAGCCTCGCCGACAACCTTGAAAACAGGCGTATCATCCTTTTCATCAATGATAACAGGCTGCACTGTTTTCTCAATCGGCTGTGCTTCAACTATATTTTCAGTACGAGGAATAACCTCTGTTTTTTCTTCTGTATTCGGTTTCTCTGAAACAACCTCTTCTATTGTTTCCTCTTCAACCGGCTCTCTTTTAATCGGTATTTTCGGAGAAGCAACACTCCATGTTTTCGGGGAAGCAGAAGAAAATTTAAGCTGATTCGGCTTTTCCTCTTTTTTGAAAAAATCTATTTTTGAAGAATGTGTTTTAATCTGTTCACTATAGATTGAAGAAATGCTGTTGTCATTCAGCTTTCCTTCTTTAATGGTATCCTGCTGCTCAACAGCCGTTTTAACACCGTAATAAATCAAATCAAAAATCGGCTTTTCATTTACGAAGCGGACCTCTATTTTAGCCGGATGCACATTTACATCAACAAGCTTTGTATCCATTTCAATATTGAGTACACCTGCAGGAAATCTGCCAACCATAATCAGATTTTTATATGCCTGCTCAAGGGCAGCCTTTGCAAGTCTGCTGTCTACAAGCCTGCCATTTATAAAGAAAAACTGCATTGCCCTGCTTTTTCTGGACTGATGCGGTCTGCTTACATAGCCGTTCAGCTTCATACCGCCGTAGGAATATTGAACAGGAACAAGCGTTTCCGAAAGCTCTGCACCATAAACAGAATAGATTGTACTTTTCAAATCTCCGTTGCCTGCGGTAATCATAACCTGCCTGCCCTCTCGGATAAAGCGAAAAGAAATATCGGGATTTGAAATGGCAATTCTTTCAACAATGCCCTGAACAGCGTTTCCCTCTGTTACATCCTTTTTCAGAAATTTCATTCTTGCAGGCACATTAAAGAAAATATCACGAACAACAACTGTTGTTCCCTGCGGGCAGCCTGCATCGGATAAATCAATTTCCTCGCCGCCTGCGATTTCATATCTTACGCCCATTTCTTCATCATCGGATTTCGTAAGCAATTCAACCTTTGCAACTGCAGCAATGGAAGCCATAGCCTCTCCTCTGAAGCCCAAGGTTGCAATACTGTCCAAATCAGCGCCTGTTGAAATCTTTGATGTTGCGTGTGATATAAACACCTTTTTGATGTCTTCCTTTTGTATTCCGCAGCCGTCATCCGTTATGCGGATATAGGTTGTTCCGCCGTTTTTGATTTCAACCGTTATATGCTTTGCGCCTGCATCAATTGAGTTTTCAATCATTTCCTTAACAATGCTCATCGGTCGCTCAACAACCTCGCCTGCTGCAATAAGGCTGTAAACCTCTTTCGGAAGCACATGAATTCTTGGCATTTATATCACCTCTTTTCACAAAAGTTATATATTTTACAATTCTTCTGCTTTTTTCTTTAAATCATAAAGCGTCTGCATCGCTTCAATCGGTGTTAAAGTATTCACATCAATTGTTTTCAGAATTTCTATGATTTCGTTTTTGCCGTTTATAGAGAAATTGAACTGAATATCATTATCCTCTTCTTCAACAACGGCATCCTCTGCTTTAAATTCGATATCTATTTTGTTCTGCTCAAGCTCTTTTAAAATCACTTTCGCACGCTTAACAACGGAATCGGGAACACCTGCCAGCTTGGCAACCTCAATACCGAAGCTTTCATCAGCACCGCCCTTAACGATTCTGCGCAGAAATGTTATATCATCTCCGCGTTTTTTAACGGCAATGGAATAATTCTTAACACCTTCGAGCATACCCTCCATAGCGGTAAGCTCATGATAATGCGTTGCAAAAAGTGACTTTGCGCCAAGTGTTTTCTTTTTGCAGACAAATTCAAGCACAGCACGGGCAATACTCATACCATCAAAGGTTGATGTTCCTCTGCCGATTTCATCAAGAATAATCAGGCTGTTTTCCGTTGCATTTTTCAGAATTGTTGAAACCTCATTCATTTCAACCATAAAAGTAGACTGCCCTGTTGCCAGATCATCAGATGCGCCGACACGGGTAAATATAGCATCAACAATACTGATATTCGCTGATTTTGCAGGCACGAACGAGCCAACCTGCGCAAGAAGAACAATAAGCGCAATCTGGCGCATATAGGTTGATTTACCTGCCATATTCGGTCCTGTAATAATTGCACAGCGGTTTTCGCCCTTATCCAAAACCGTATCATTCGGAACGAAAGGCGCACCATTAAGGAGTGTTTCAACAACGGGATGTCTGCCGTCCTTGATATCAATAACACCATTTGTGTTAATCTGCGGGCAGACATAATTGTTGTTTACCGCAACCTCTGCAAGACTTGCAAGCACATCAAGTACAGCAAGTGCCTTTGCAGTTGCATGAAGCCTGTCCACCTCATTGCCGACCTGCTGCCTTACAGCACAGAACACTTCGTATTCAAGTGCAATCGCTCTGTCCTTTGCGCCGATAATTTTTCCTTCAAGCTCTTTTAATTCCTGCGTAATAAATCTTTCGCCGTTTGTTAAGGTCTGCTTTCTTATGTAGCTTTCAGGCACCATATCCTTGTAAAGATTCGTTACCTCTATGTAATAGCCGAACACTCTGTTGTAGCCGACTTTAAGCTTCGGAATACCTGTTTTTTCTCGTTCCTCTGCTTCAATCTGCGCAAGAACACCCGAGCCGTCTGCCATGATTTCATGCAGGCTGTCTATCTCGGAATTATATCCTGCTTTAATCATACCGCCCTCACGAAGCGTAAACGGAGGCTCATCAACAATGGCTTTATCAATTAAGTCTTCAACATCCGAAAGCAAATCTATATTCTTTTCAATATCCTTAATCAGCGCCGATGCACTTTCAGCAACCTCGGCTTTAATTTCGGGAAGCCTTTTTAATGTATTCTGGAGTGCTTTTAATTCCTTTGCATTTGCAGTTCCGTAAGCAATACGGGAGGTAAGCCTTTCGATATCGCTTATGCCTGCAAGAGAATTTCTGATTTTATCTCTTTTAATCGGATTATCCGCAAGCTCGCCGATTGCATTCTGCCTTTTCGTAATCTGGTTAACAGACATAAGCGGGCGTTCAATCCAATTTCGGATCATACGCTTGCCCATTGCCGTTTTTGTTTTATCAACAACCCACAAAAGGGAATGCCTTTTTTCGCCGCTCATCATAGATTTCGTTAATTCAAGATTTCGCCTTGCGCTGATATCCAGCTTCATATATTCTTCTTTATCAAAGAAATCTATATCGGCAGGTGCATCAATTTCATCCTTTTTCTGCACCGTTTTCAAATAATCAATAACAGCACCGAGCGCAGATACGGCAGCCTTGCTGTGACCTAAACCAAGACTGTCTATCTCTTCTTTTTTCAGCGTTTCAAGCACAAGATTGGCAGCTTCATCAAAATCAAATTTAACATCATCAAGAAGCTGCAATTCAGCTGAAAGACGGGTTTTCGTAAACTTAGCTACCTCATAAAAATCAAGCGCAGCTGAATTTACGATAATTTCCTTTGGCTGATAAGTTGAAAGCTGATTGATAATCTGCTCTTCCTCATCATCGCCCTTTGCAACCGTGATATGAAATTCACAGGTTGAAACATCGGCAAAGCAAAGCCCTGTTTCTCTTTCGCCCTTACAAATTGAGCAAAGATAATTATTGACTGTATCATCAAGCATATTGCTTTCAATAACAGTTCCCGGTGTTATGATTCTTATGACATCCCTTTTAACAATGCCCTTTGCCTGCTTAGGATCTTCTACCTGTTCGCAGATCGCAACCTTATAGCCCCTTGAAACAAGCTTAGCAATATAATTTTCCGCTGAATGAAACGGTACGCCGCACATCGGTGCACGCTCGCCCATTCCGCAGTCCTTGCCTGTTAAAACAAGATCAAGTTCTTCTGCCGCAGTTTTGGCATCATCAAAAAACATCTCATAAAAATCACCGAGGCGGAAAAACAACAGCATCCCCGGATATTGACTTTTAATATCAAAATACTGCGCCATCATAGGCGATAAGCCCT
>JAIDLO010000243.1 GCA_029050995.1 Eubacterium sp.
TATTATTTCTTTGAATGCATCCGTGTTACGCAGCTTATCAAAATCGGAATCAGACAACCATTTATCTCGCATAATTTCAGCAAGAGGTCTTGTATCTGTTGTTTCAAAATCAATTCTTTTTGCTGTAATATCCCCAAGCAATATGCTAGAAAAGGATTGTTCTTCAGGTCGATTATCAAACGCTTTCGCCGCTGTTGCTCCGCGTTTCAGATGTTCAAGCGCTGTCGGATTGTTGCCAAACCTTGCATAGAATCGTGCAAGATCTACCTGCAGCTTTGAAGCGCTCCATCCATCCGGTGTAGTAGTATTGTCATACACCAATTTTTCAAGCTCAAATATCTTTTTTATTGCAATAATGGATTCTTCATCCGAAATGCAACCGGAATATTCTAACAAATATATAGAACCTATCAATGCTCCGTAGTCTTGCTTAATTTTGTTTCTCAAAAAAGGCAGCTTTTCATCATCGGCTAAACTCCACCACATCTGATTTTCCTTACAGTATTTTGCAGACGGCAAGGTTTCATAAATGCTTCTGCCGATTTCTTTTCGTCCCATTTCGCAGTGATTGAAAGCAAGCCTTGCTGTTGCTTCAAGGCGAATGTTTTGGTCAGGGCAATATTTCATAATTCTTTCGCCTAAAGCTGTGATTTCTGCATCAAACTTTTCCATGTTTTCTTTCCATTCGGGAATGTTGCCGTCCCAATCTCCTGCAATAAATAATGCGTACATCAGCTTGTTCAGTAATGCAAAGTTGTTCGGATACTCCGCAATACCTTCTCGTGCAATTTGGATACAGTCATAAACCTTACCTTTGCTGATTGCTTCCTGAAATTTGTTCAGATATTGCTTGACCTTTTCCTGCTCAGCCTTTTCGTTTACGCCAAGAAGTTTATCTACAGTTATGCCGAAAAAATCTGAAATTACGGGAAGCAGCTCCATATCCGGATAGCATGCTCCCGTTTCCCATCTGGATACGGATTGATAGGAAACGCCAAGAATATCTGCCAGCTCCTCTTGTGTAATATCCTTGTTTTTTCGCAGATATTTTATTGTATTGCCTAAATTGAGTTTCATAATTAAATCTCCTTAGTCATTATTAAAAGCGGCGCCTCTTTCTGTTAACAGAATAGCATACAATAAAATTGAACTCAATAACGCATTGCGAGAGAAAAATTCAATTATATAGTGAAATAATATAAATTAAATAAGCATACACAAAAAAAGTGTATGCTTGTTTCATATGGTCCACCCGACAGGACTCGAACCTGCAATCTTTTGAATCGGAATCAAATGCATTAGCCATTGTGCTACGGGCAGAAATATTAATAAATTATCAACAATGATTTTACTACTGAATTACTATTGTTGTCAATCGAATTTTGTGCTATAATTATCAAGAATTTCCTGAAATGGCAGGAATAAATTTACAGATTAAATTATTTGTAAAGGAGAATACACAATGAAATTGAAAGATTTTCCAAGTGCAGTCATAAAAGAGAATGTTGATTACACTGTAAAGGAAATAACAAATGTAATTAAGAAGTACGGACCTCGTGAATCGGGCAATGATAATTGCTTTGCTGCGGAAAAGCACTTGAAAAAAGAGCTTGATCAGTTTTGCGATGAAACACATTTTGAAGAATATCCTATGGCTCCGAAAGCATTTCTTCATTTTACCAAAACCGTTTCTGCCGCAATTATAATTGCAGTTGTGGCTTGCCTTGTGCTTTGCTTAACAAATGTAATTTCTATGTTTGTTGCGCAGTGCATTGTCGGCGGTGTTGTTGGTGTAAGCCTTTTCATAACAGTTATGGAGTTCCTTCTTTATAAGCAGTTTACGGATGTGCTTTACAAAAAAATACCTGCGCACAATCTTGTTGCAACAAGAAAGCCAACGGGCGAGGTTAAGAGAAGAATCGTAATCAGCGGTCATATTGATTCTGCTTATGAATGGCGTCAGATTTATTATGGAAAGGGTAAGTATAATTTGTTTGGTCCGTCTATGGGCGGTGCTATCGGCGGTGCAATTCTTTCCTTTATTGTTGCAGTAATCTGCATTGTTGCTTATTTTGTTGATATGGGCGCATTCGGCGAATTTATGCTTAGCTATGCTTATTATTTCCATATTTTAACAGCAATCTTTATGGTTGGTCTTTTCATATTTGTTGATTTTAAAACAATCTCTCCAGGTGCAAACGACAATTTAACAGGAACATATGCGGCTGTTTGCGCACTTCGTATGCTGGATATGGCTGGTGTTGAATTTGAAAACACAGAGGTTGTTGCTATGATAACAGACGGCGAGGAATCCGGTCTTCGCGGTGCGAAGGCTTATGCAAAAGAGCATAAGGCTGAATTTACAAGTGATGATGTTGAAACTGCAGTTCTCTGCTGCGATACTTTAACGGATCTTGATTTCCTCAATGTTTATTCAAGGGATATGACATTTACTGTTCATCACGATCAGAAGTTTTCTCAGCTTGTGCTTGATGCTGCAAAGGAAGCAGGTTATGACCATGCAAAGTTTTCAAGTGTTTACCTTGGTTCATCTGATGCCGCTGCTTTCACACAGGAGGGTATAACTGCAACATGCCTTGCAGCTATGGATCCTACCCCTGCTGATTATTACCATAACCGCCGTGATAATTACGACAGATTGATTCCAAAGGCTATTGAGGCAGGCTATAAAGTTGTTCTTGCATCAATTCTGAATTTTGATGAAAACGGATGTAAATAATAAAGAACTGATTTTAAATCAATATTGTTAGGTAAAAAAAGTATAATTATTTCGGGTCGTCGGGGACGCCGACCCCTACAATTTCTCAGGAGCGTTTCTGGTAATAAGTAGGGGCTGGCGTCCTCGACAGCCCGTTTTGGGTTGATTTGAAAAAAATCAATCCTTTTTTTGTGACCAAATCTGTTCTTGAATCGTTTTAGGTGTGAAAGGGGGAATTCATATGAATAATGAACGGCTGAAAAGCAAGTTTGAAGCGAAATACAATCAATACGGAAAAATGCTTTATAAAATTGCTTTTTTATATTTTGGAAATTCATATGATGCTGAAGATGCCTTGCAGGAGGTTTTTATCAGGCTGATGTACGATGCCCCCTCTTTCAAAGATAAAAACCACGAAAAAGCCTGGCTGATCAGAGTAACGCAGAATAAATGCAGGGATATGCTGAAAGCATCACGCAGCAAAAATGCTTCGCTTGATGAAATAGAACTATCCGATTTTGTTAAAACGGAAAATGATGAACAGCTTGATGTTTTAAAGCAGGTTGTTGCGCTTCCTGCAAAATATAAAACGGCAATTATTCTGTATTACTATTATGATTATTCTGTTTCCGAAATATCGAAAACGCTGCAAATCAGTAACTCGGCAGTTAAAATGCGGTTGAAACGAGGCAGAGAAATATTAAAAATTGAATTGGAGGATTATGGCAATGAAACCTGAAGATTTAAAAAACAGTTTAAATTCTATTGAGCCGAACAGCTATATGGAAACACGGCTTTTTGCAGAAATAAGCAGTGCAGAAAAGCCGAAAAAGAAAAACGGAAAACTCTTTAAAGCTGCTGTTTGTACAGCTCTTTGCTGTGCCGTTCTTGTAGCAGGCGTGGGTATCGGTATTCCGAAAAGAGTTGTAAGTGATAACGGAGAAACTGTTGTTGAAACGAAAAATGTTGATAACTATTTCGTTATGAGTGTTTATGCGGCTGAAAATGATAAGAAAACAGCAACATCTATTGATGATAAAACAGTTACTTTACCTGATTATAAACTTGACACATTTTTTTCTTCTGACGGATTGGGCGTTAGTATGTCAGGCGAATGTGATGGTTTTAATATTAAAGGAAAAAACATAAAAACTGTAAAAATTAAGTGTGAAACAGGAAGCTGTAGTGTCTGGGATTGGGATATGCTCAATTATTTAAGAGATAACGGAATGTATTATGATGTTATTGTTCCGTATTCTGATGAATAT
>JAIDLO010000244.1 GCA_029050995.1 Eubacterium sp.
TTTGTATGCACCGAGATTTCCGCAAAGTGCATATTTAACACCCACTTTTCTCAGCTGAAGAAGCCTTTTTTCAAGCTGCTCCCCTTTGCCGAACAACCCTCTCGGCAGTTCAACGCCTGCTCTGTTATCAATAAAATCTTCTATAGCAGACCAGATTGGAATAAAAATTCTTTCAAACGGATGCTTGTCGGGTATCTGCTCTGCATCGGAAAACCTTGCCGTATAATATGGCTTGCCTGCTGCTGTTCTCGGTTGAATTTTCTCCATTGGCAACGCTTCAACACTGTGCTCTTCCAGACAGCAAAGCCTTTCAACTGCTTCTCTTCTTAAAGCATTTATTTTTGACACAGGCACAATAAGCCGGTCATCAAGAATTATTTCAACATTTCCTGCATAAAACTGCGTTCCGCCAAGTTTTGAGAGCCTTTCCGTCAAGCCCTCTCTTGTCATTGGCTTATTAATGGCTGTTTCGGGAATACTGCCGATAACCTCAACTGTTCTTCCAAGTGCAGATGCCGTTAATTTAACAGGCTTATCCGCTAAACATTCCAGCTTTAAATCAACCGGAACAAGCGGGTTTTCATTGTCATAAAGATGGGAAAGCTCTTTTAAAACATCATTTGCGGCAACAACATCTTCCTTTTGCCTTGTGCCGAACATATCCCTGTTCATTTCATTATTGAAATAGCCCTGCGTAAATCCGCTTCGGCTGAAAACACTTTTGAGCATAATTTCGTCTTTAATGGAATATGCATCATTTATTGCTTTTTTAACTGCCGTAACGGCTGCCGCAATATATTCGGGGCGTTTCATTCTGCCTTCTATTTTAAGGCTTACAACGCCAAGCTTTTCAATGCTTGCCAGCTGCCTGATTAAACTCAAATCCTTCAGGCTTAAATCAAAGCTTTTGCTGTTGTCCGCTGAAAAGGATAAACGGCACGGCTGGGCACAAAGCCCTCTGTTTCCGCTTCTTTGCCCGAGCATTGCGGAAAGATAGCACTGCCCCGACACGCTCATACAAAGCGCACCATGAACAAATATCTCAAGCTCTAAATCCGTTTTTTCTCTGATTTCGGCAATTTCCTCTGCGGTCATTTCCCTTGGAAGCACTGCTCTTGAAATGCCCATTTCCTTTAATGCACGAACACCCTCTGGGGTAGCAATGCTCATCTGCGTTGAGCCGTGAATTCTGGCATTCGGGAAGCAGGATTTTATCATTTTAATAATGCCGATATCCTGAACAATAAAGGCATCCACGCCAAAGGAAAGCGCTTTTTCAACAAGATGATACGCTTCTTCCATTTCACTGTCTCTGCAAAGGGTATTCATTGTTAAATAAACCTTTACCCCTCTTTGATGACAGTAGCGCACTGCATTTTCAAGTTCTTCATCATTAAAATTGCCGGCATTACGACGAGCATTAAGCACTTTACCACCAAGGTAAACTGCATTAGCACCACATCTCACACCGGCAACAAGTGACTCCTGCGAACCGGCAGGAGCTAAAATTTCAAAATTCATTTTATGCATTCAACTTTTTTCTGAGATTTTCAAGTTCTCTGTTCAGGCGGTCTATCTCTCGTCTTTCAACATCAACTTCAATCTTAGATCTTGCAGCATCCTCAATATAATCCTTAATCTGCGCACGAAGATTATCAGCAGCAGCAGTAGCTTTTTTGCAGCTGTCTGCCTGATCAAGTGCAACAAGAACAGCACACTGAATTAATGAAAGGCTTGGGTTTGCGCTTGTAATCGCTTTCATTTCTGCATCAAGAAGCTCGCCAAGGCTTTCAACATATTCCGGCTCATCCTCGCTTACGATTGTATAATTTACACCGCATATTTTAAGCTGAACTTTATTTTTTTGAGTCATAACAATGCCTCCAATTAGAATTTATATAGTTATAGTA
>JAIDLO010000245.1 GCA_029050995.1 Eubacterium sp.
TTGAGATGGCAGCCTTGCTGGCGCAAGGCAACAGTGAAAAATTCTAAATTCGCTTTAATACTGCATTTTGGCAGGTTTGGATTTCTCTTTATTGCCTTTTATATCAATAATAAATGTTATGATGATTGATATAAATATAGCACCCAATGCAATGCCTGCGCCTGTTAAAATCGTTTCCTTTGCATAAATAAAAAAGTTTTCTCTGTCTGCATGAAGAAGATAGCTTAATGAGTAGTACAGGCTTCCGCCGGGCAGAAGCGGTATTGTGCTGGGCAGTAAAATAATGTTTGCAGGTGTTTTGATGATTCTTGCAAGCACCTCGCTGTAAATGCAAATTGCAACCATAGCAAAAAAGGTTGCAAAGAAAATGTTATATCCTTTTTGCAATAATATATAGGATAATGCAGCTGATATTGCACCGCCCAGAACGGTGTAGATCAGCTTTTGTTTGGATACCTTCAGTAAAACGGAAAATCCGAATGTTCCGATAATGCAGGTTGTTATTTCAAGCAATGTATTCACTTCCGAAAATAATTAAAGAAATGGAAAATCCAAGCACAATCGCGAGTGCAATGATGATTGCCTCGGTAAGCTGCAAAATGCCTGCAATCAGATTTCCGCTCATCAAATCTTTCATTGCTGCGCCTATGCTCATTCCCGGTATTAACAGCATTATCGTGCCAATCATAATTTTATCGGGATGTGTGTTTATTCCGAGCATAGAGGGAAGAAAAGAAAAAATGCCCGAAATGGTTGCCTCAACAAGCGTTCTTGAAAATATGTTGAATGATTTTTTGCTGTAAGGCATAAAGTTGATTAAATTGCCCGCAATGCCGGAAATAATAGCGTCGGTTAAGCTTCCGCCGAAAAATATGCAAAAAGAGCCTGTTGCAAGCATAACGCAGAAAATGCTGAATATAATGTTATAGTGGTAGTTTATTCTGCTGTTTGATATTTTTTCATTGCATATCTTTCTGGACATGCTGTTTATTTCTTCAAGTGCGCCAAGGTTTAAATCGTTCTTGTAAATTCTTCGGGTAGATGTAATTTCCTGTCCGTCTATCGTTGCTGTAACGGATATTAAAGAGGGAATAATAAAAACATGAATGTTATCTGCGCCAAAGGATTTGCATATTCGGTCAACCGTTTCTTCAGCCCTTGATATTTCTCCGCCGTTTTCAACAATTTCGGCGCCCATTAAAACGGCATTGTCAAATTCTTCATTCATAAATATTCACCCGAAAATAGTATGTGGAATAATTTTAATAAAACACTTTAAATTTTCTCTTGACAATTGAAAATTATTTGATATAATATTACTTACCAAAGCGAAGAGATATATATCGCGGGGTAGAGCAGTTGGAAGCTCGTCGGGCTCATAACCCGGAGGTCGTAGGTTCGAGTCCTACCCCCGCAACCATAAAAAACAAGAACACCATCAGGTGTCCTTGTTTTTTATCTTTTAATAAAGGACTCGAACACGAGGCTCTGAAAATTGAGGTGTGAGCCGAAAATTTTCAGGAGAAAGGTCCGGTGGACCTTTCGATAGCAAGAGGAGAGTCCTATCATTATAAATACAAAATTATATTTGATAGTATTTGCGTTGCACCAAAATGTGCAATAAAAATACTAATGATTTTATAAAGACTATTTACTTTTAAAGGTACAATTAAACCCTACCTTGATTTAACAAGGCAGGGTTATTATGTTCGCAATATTAATATTGACAAGTTTAATGATTTAAACTATAATATAAGTGAACAAGGAGCTATCTAATAGACGGTTAGCCCCTAAAGTAATAACAGTAAAAAATAACTGCCAACTTTCTCAGGGTCTGGCGGTTATTTTTTTATTGCCAATATGTAGCCTGTGGCTGCAACGATTGCGATAACAAATATAGTTAAATATTCCATTATCTATCGCCCTCCTTTCCTTTAGATTTCCGTTTTTCAGGATAAATAAAGGCTTAGAATCGGAGGGAATGGCAATCCCTCCTTGAATAAAGAGGGCTAACCGCCTATATGTCTATGATAACTCCTTATCGGATTAGAGTGCTTCTGCACAATTCCTATTTGATATAATAACAGCTATTTCTACAAAAATCTATCATAATTTACAGTCAAAAAAGCCCTGCTTTAATCAAGCAGAGCTTTCTCCTTTTTCCTTATTATAAGCAGCATAGATTGAAGATTTTACAATTTTATGGTATAATTACAATAACAAATCGGAGTTTGAAAGGAGCCAGATTATGAAAGCAGAAGCCGAGTCTATCAAATTAGTCCTGCCCTCGGAGGAATATTTGGAACAGGTCTGGGCGTATCGTCAGGAGTGTCTGGATGCAAACAGCTCTATGGACGGCTGCGGTCCATTGCGCCGTGCCGAAAGTGCGGAGCAATGGCGGGCAGATATTCAAAGCTACACAGACCCCGCTACGCTCCCGAAAGGAAAAGTGCTGGCTACTCAGTTTCTCGCTGTTCGGGAATCTGATGGCAAAGTAGTGGCAATGATTCAGGTTCGCCACTATTTTAATGAATACTTGGAAAAGTATGCCGGGCACATTGGCTATTCTACCCGCCCATCTGAACGGCTGAAAGGCTACGCAAAAGAACAGCTCCGTCTTGTTCTTCCATACTGTAAAGAACTTGGTCTTGATCAGGTACTGATTTCTTGTAAAACAGATAACCCCGGCAGTCGTCGCACTATCCTCGCAAACGGCGGTGTGTATGAGTGCACTGTTCACGAACCCAAGGAGGATATCAATCTGGAACGCTATTGGATTACAATACGGTAATATATTATTAAACAATCAATGAACGGAATGAGTATATGAAAAGAATAACGCTTATAATAACTTTCCTGTTGCTTATTTTTCTGTTACTGTGCTTAGCAGGATGCCGTGTCGGAGCAACAGCCGATTCTTCTACTGTATCCAATACAGAGCAGGTGCAGTCAGATGAAAGTACAAAGCAGAAAACAGAAGATAATCAGAGTAAAGAAGAGGAATCTTCAAAATCATCCAAACCCGAGCAAACGGCTACCGCTCCCTCAAAAGCAAATTCTTCTAAATCTAATACATCAAAAAAGCAGTCAAAAGGTCTTTCCGTGCCGTCGGGTTCCGGAAAGCTCCGTGTAAAAGGATCTCAGTTGACGGATAGTAAGGGAAATCCCGTACAGCTCAGAGGTATCAGCACACACGGAATTGCGTGGTTTCCCGATTATATCAACGAGTCTTGTTTCAAACAGCTGCGTGATGAATGGAAAATCAATGTGATTCGCCTTGCAATGTATACGGAAGAATACGGCGGATATTGCTCAGGCGGAAATAAAGAACAGTTGAAGCAATTAATCCATAAGGGCGTATCCTATGCGGCAGAGCAGGATATGTATGCGATCATAGATTGGCATATTTTGTCAGACGGCAACCCGAATAGGCATCTTGACGAGGCAAAGGCTTTCTTTAAAGA
>JAIDLO010000246.1 GCA_029050995.1 Eubacterium sp.
AAAATATATGTATTGACAGAAGAATATGTTTATTGGGATAAAGACGGAAATATTCTAACAAATTTCGGAAATAGCGCTGTGTATGCCTTTGAATAAAGTCAAAAAAATCAGGCACTCTCATACGAGAGTGCCTTAATATTTTACTCATCAAGCAAATAGGTTCCGCTTGAAAGAACAGCAATAGAGTGATTGCCGAATCTGTGATACTGCTTAATCTGTTCATCAAAGTTGATATAATCAGATACAGTAAAATCATTTCCGTCTATTCTTCTGACTTTCGTTCCGCCGCAGCATACAAATATATCTCCGCCGTCTGCTGATATATGCGTTGGATTCAGAAAAGTAGGGGAGTCTTTTCCGCCTATTCTTAAATCAATCTGCATTGTCTGGCTGTAATATCTTATAACTGAATTCTCGGTTGAGCAGATGCTCCAAAAATATTTTCCGTCTAATGCAAGCCCGCAAACTGTTTCATCATGATAATTAAAATATCCGCTCCATGAAAGCTCTCCGTCACGGCTGAATATTCCTGCTTCTCCGTTCGGGTAGATTACAAGTACGCGCTTATCATAAAGAATTGCCGCAGTACACTGAACAAAGTTCGGAATCGTTTCGCTTATTTCCTTGAAGGAAGAGCCAAACTTTTTAAGCAGATAAGCATTTTTTGTTAAAACATCCTTTGATTTATTTTCAAAATCTATAACGCTGTATTCTGCTTTAAACTGTGAGGAATTAAGAATTGGCTTCTTTTCAACAAGAATCGCTTTTCCATTGCCGTAGGGAAGAATATCAATTATTTCTTTTGTACTAACTCTAACCATCATTATTCCTCCGAAGAGTCTGCAATTGTTGCGGTTAAATAACCAAGCGTCATAAGGCTGTCTGTCAAATGCGCATTTTCAACAAGCACCTCAGGATGCGCCATTGCTATATCATAATTGCTGAAGTTCCAAAAGCTCTTAATTCCGAGGTTTACAAGCGAATCCGTTAATTCCTTCATATCGTTTGACGGAATGCAGATAACGGCACAAACAGGCTTGTTATCAATGCAGAAATTTTCTAAGTATTCAATGTTTCTAACAGGAATACCTTTTATCATATTTCCGCAAATAGCTTCGTTTTTATCAAAAATGCCAATCAATTTGAATCCGCTGTTTACGCCGAAAATTTTGTTGCAAACTGCTTTTCCCAGATTTCCTGCACCGATGAGAATTGTTTTTCTTTCAATTCCAACGCCAAGAATTTCGCCGATTTTAGCGTGCAGCTCTGGTACATTATACCCGTAGCCCTGCTGACCGAAACCGCCGAAGCAGTTGAAATCATGGCGAATCTGAGATGCGGTAAGTCCCATTCTGTTTGCAAGCTCTTTTGAGCTTATTCTTATAATTCCGTTTTCCTTAAGGCTTTGCAGAAATCGGTAGTATCTTGGAAGTCTTTTGATAACGGAAATAGAGATTTCCTCTTTTTTATCCATAATTTTTTACCTCTTTAAAATGGCAAATTATTTTGTCATTTCTGTAATTGTTTCCATTACATAATCGCCGAATTCCTGGCAGGTACAGCCTGTATCTCTTCCTGTTATAGTAAGCTTCTTTTCTTCAAACATACATTTATCAAGAGCAGCTTCAAGTGCATTTGCTTTATCCTGATATCCGATATGTGAAAGAAGCATAACAGATGCACGAAGCATACTGCAAGGATCAGCATACTGACCTCTGCCCTCAGAAATCATTCTTGGTGCAGAGCCGTGAATAGCTTCAAACATAGCATAGTGCTTACCGATGTTAGCAGAGCCTGCTGTGCCGACACCGCCCTGGAATTCTGCAGCTTCATCCGTAATAATATCGCCGTAAAGATTCGGAAGAACGAATACTTTGAAATCCTTTCTTCTCATTGGGTCAATAAGCTTAGCTGTTGTAATATCAATGTACCAGTCATCTGTAACGATTTCAGGGAATTCCTCGCCGATTTTCTTTGCAGTGTTCAGGAATTTTCCATCTGTTGTTTTAATGATGTTAGCCTTCGTGATGATTGAAACCTTGCCCTTGTTGTTTTTCTTTGCATAATCATAAGCAAGGCGTGCGATTCTGTCGCAGCCTTCCTGCGTAGCAACAGTAAAGTCTACTGCAAGATCATCTGTAATGTTAACACCATATGAGCCAACTGCATAGCCGCCCTCTGTGTTTTCGCGGAAGAAAGTCCAGTCTATGCCTTCTTCAGCAACTCTTACAGGGCGCATATTTGCAAAAAGGTCAAGCTCTTTTCTCATTGCAACATTTGCTGATTCAACATTCGGCCAGCCGTCGCCCTGGCGAGGTGTTGTTGTTGGACCTTTAAGAATAACATGGCATTTCTTTAATTCAGCAAGCACATCATCCGGAATAGCTTTAAGGCAGGCAGCTCTGTTTTCGATTGTAAGGCCGTCGATTTCCTTAAACTGAACTTTGCCCTTTGCAACCTCATCCTTAAGAAGAAATGCAAGAACTCTTTCGCTTTCCTTTGTGATTACAGGGCCGATACCGTCACCGCCGCAAATACCGATAACGATTGTATCAAGCTTATCAAAATCAACAAAATCCTTGTCTTCTTTAATTCTCTTAGCTCTTTCAAGCTGACCTTCCATAAGGGAACGGAATTTTTCAACAGCTTCGTCTATAGCTGCATTGTCTTTTTCATTTAACATTGTAAATACTCCTTATTTGTTCATTTCTCTTGTGTAATCAAGAAGTCCGCCGCAGAGCAGCATTTCTCTCTGTCTTGAAGATAAGTGGCTTGAATCAAGCTCGTATTCTTCGCCCTTAGTTATGTTCTTGAGTACAACAGCTTTATTGTTTTTGATGCAATCTCTGATTGATGGAAGTGAAAGCTCATCCATCTGAGAAATCTTGTCATAATCTTCTTCATTCTTGAATGTGAATGGAAGAATACCAGCGTTAACAAGGTTTGCAACATGAATTCTTGCAAAGCTCTTTGTTATAACAGCCTTAACGCCAAGATAAAGCGGAACTAATGCAGCGTGCTCACGGCTTGAGCCCTGTCCGTAGTTTGCACCGCCAACGATAAAGCCTTTGCCTTCACTCTTAATTCTTTCAGGGAATTCTTCATCGCAAACAGCAAAGCAGTACTGTGAAAGATGAGGGATGTTTGAACGATATGGAAGAATCTTTGCGCCTGCAGGCATAATGTGGTCTGTTGTAATGTTGTCGCCAACCTTGAGCATAACCTTTGCTGTAATCTCTTCCGGAAGAGCCTCTGTCTTCGGGAAAGGCTTGATGTTTGGTCCGCGAAGAACTTCAACATCCTTTGCTTCAGCTTCTGTTGCAGGAGCCTCAATCATATTGTCGTTTACAATGAATTCTTCCGGCATAGTAACGCTTGGCGCTTCTCCAAGCTCTCTTGGGTCGGTTAAATATCCTGTAAGTGCAGATGCAGCAGCAACCTCAGGAGAAACAAGATAAATACCCGCATCCTTCGTACCGCTTCTGCCTTCAAAGTTTCTGTTGAATGTACGAAGAGAAACACCCTGTGAATTCGGGCTCTGTCCCATACCGATACAAGGACCGCAAGCTGATTCAAGAATTCTTGCACCAGCATTAATCATATCTGAAAGTGCACCGTTAAGAGCGAGCATATTAAGAACCTGCTTTGAACCCGGAGCAATGCAGAGTGAAACAGTAGGCGCAATTGTTTTGCCTTTAAGAATTTCAGCAACCTTCATCATATCAACGAAAGAAGAGTTTGTGCATGAACCGATTGCAACCTGGTCTACCTTAATTTTACCGATTTCATCAGTTGTTTTAACCTGATCAGGCATATGCGGGCAAGCAGCCATAGGAACAAGTGAACATAAATCAATGTCAATAACTTCATCATATTCAGCGTCTGCATCCGGTAAAATCTCTGTCCAGTCTTTTTCTCTGCCCTGTGCTTTAAGGAAAGCAAGTGTAATTTCATCAGAAGGGAAGATTGATGTTGTAGCACCAAGCTCTGCACCCATATTTGTAATTGTAGCTCTTTCAGGAACAGATAAGGTTTTAACGCCGTCTCCGCCGTATTCAATAATCTTTCCAACGCCGCCCTTAACGCTCATAATTCTTAAAACTTCAAGAATAATATCTTTAGCGGATACCCAAGGTTTAAGATAGCCGTGAAGATTAATTCTGGTCATCTTCGGCATTGGAATGTAATATGTACCGCCGCCCATAGCAACAGCAACATCAAGTCCGCCTGCACCCATTGCAAGCATACCGATACCGCCGCCTGTTGGGGTATGGCTGTCTGAGCCGATAAGTGTTTTTCCCGGAATACCAAATCTTTCAAGATGAACCTGGTGGCAGATGCCGTTACCCGGTCTTGAAAAATAAATACCGTGCTTTTTTGTAACCGTCTGAATGTAGCGATGATCGTCTGCATTCTCAAAACCGGTCTGTAAAGTGTTGTGATCTATGTAAGCAACGCTTTTTTCTGTTTTTACTCTGTCTACACCCATAGCTTCAAATTCAAGATAAGCCATAGTTCCTGTAGCATCCTGTGTAAGCGTCTGGTCAATACGAAGTCCGATTTCTTCGCCCGCAACCATTTCTCCTTCAACAAGATGTGCTTTAATTAATTTCTGAGCAAGTGTAAGTCCCATACTTTATCCTCCTATACTTAAATTAATTTGACAATCTATTTTACAATATTGTTTAACTTGTGTCAATG
>JAIDLO010000247.1 GCA_029050995.1 Eubacterium sp.
CTTCGTGTGCTTGCCGATCTTGCGGATGATGAAAATATGATAGCTGCGTTCAACAGCGGCGAGGATATTCACAGAACAACGGCTTCGCAGGTGTTCGGGCTTCCGCTTGAAATGGTTACGCCGACAATGCGTTCGAGAGCAAAGGCTGTTAATTTCGGTATCGTTTACGGTATAGGTGCATTCAGCCTTGCAAAGGATATCGGCGTTTCAAACAGAGAAGCAAAGGAATATATAGACGGCTACTTAAATCATTTCAGCGGCGTTGCTTCCTATATGAACAGAATGATTGAAACGGCAAAGGATAACGGCTATGCCGAAACGCTGTTTAAGCGCCGCCGTTATCTGCCCGAGCTTGCCTCAAGCAATCGTATGCTTCAGGCATTCGGCGAGCGTGTTGCAAGAAATATGCCGATTCAGGGCACGGCTGCCGATATTATTAAAATCGCAATGGTTAAGGTTGCCGAAAGGCTTGAAAAAGAAAATATGCAGTCCCGCCTGATTCTTCAGGTTCATGATGAGCTGATTGTTGAAGCGCCTGAAAATGAAGCTGATAAGGCGCTTGAAATCGTGACCGAAGAAATGGAAAATGCCTGCAGTATGAAAGTAAGATTGCTTGCAGACGGTAAAATTGGTCAAACTTGGTATGATGCTCACTAAAATCGTGTCTTTTTCCGTTTTGCTGCGTTACAGTTAAAATAAAAATTAATGGTATAAATTATGGAAATTAAAAAGTTTTCAACTGAATATGTTTCGGATGTTGCAGAAATTGAAAAAAGCTGCTTTTCCAATCCTTGGAATGATACGGTTCTTGAGGGCGAACTGAATAATGAATGCTCTCATATCTATGTTGCCGTTGAGAACGGAAAGGCAGTCGGCTATGCTATGCTTTATATTGTCTGCGGCGAGGCAGATATCATCCGTGTTGCCGTTCTGCCTGAATACAGACGGCAGGGGATTGCGGAAAAACTGCTTTTAAAAAGCTTTGAAGTAAATGAAACGAATGAGGTTTTTCTGGATGTCCGTGAAAGCAATGCCCCTGCAATCAAGCTGTATCAATCGCTTGGCTTTGTGGATACGGGTGTGCGTAAGGATTATTACAGCAATCCAACGGAAAATGCAATTCTGATGAAAAAGGAGTTTTAAATATGGCAAAAGAAAGAAAAAAGACGAAGGATGATATTAAAACAATAGAATGTTTTAAAAAATATGTAGAAAGCTATGCTGCAAAAACAAATTATGTTCGAACAGTCAGCTTCTATGAGCAGTCCTACAAGGATAATTTCCGCATTGTTTCAACGCTGGACTGCGGCTCTTTTCAGCAAAGAATTATCTATTATTCCGTTTTTAC
Organism: Eubacterium sp.; assembly: GCA_029050995.1. Lineage (GTDB taxonomy): Bacteria > Bacillota > Clostridia > Oscillospirales > Acutalibacteraceae > Eubacterium_R. The sequence goes on from JAIDLO010000247.1 coordinate 1,349, forward strand.
ATTTGAAGAAGATTTTATTGATGTTGAATTTGCATTTGAAAATTCAGAATACAGCTATTCCTTTTATGATATTTTCAATCTTTTTGATATTGAAGATTTTAATCTGTATTATTACAGC
>JAIDLO010000248.1 GCA_029050995.1 Eubacterium sp.
TTCCCGGATAGGTAAAGGAAACATTTTTTAACTCTATTTCTTCAGCTTTGCTGTTGTCTGCCGTATGTTCGCCGTCTTTGATTCTGTTTTGCTCTTTCAGGAATTCTCTGTATTTTTCAATCATTCGGGATTGCTCTGAAAAATTCCTTGTAACATGGATTGTTAAAAATGAAAAAGCACTTGCGATTGTTGCTGCACCATTAAAGGTTGCAACAAAATCGCCTGTTGAAAGCGTGTGTGATTTCAGCACGCAGTAGCCAAGATAAAGCGGTAGAATAAACATAAAGCCTATGATGTGCACACCGCTTTCCTGAAAGAAATATATGGTGTCTATCTTTTTAACATATTTTTTCTGGTTATCTATAACATCATCAGCCGCATCATTGTATCTCTCCATAAGCAGAGATTTAATGCCGTTCATTCGAACCTCTTTTGCATAATCCTGCAAATAAAATACTCTTGCAAAATAATCAGCCCTGCGGTGAAGCCTGTTGTTGTCTATTCTTCTTTGTGATTGAAGTGCGCCTATCTTTTTGCTTATCGGTGTAAACAGAACAATGGTTACAAGGATAATGATAAGGCAGATCGGATCAAGCGTAAGAATAATTGCGCCTATTGTAATCAGAGAAACAAGCTCTGCAACATAGTTTGCAACCATACTCAGAATTCTTTTAAAGCTTCCTGCTGAAGATTCCATAGCAAGAATAAAGCTGTTGTAAAAATGCGGGTTATCGTAGGATTCAAGGTCAAGCTGTTTTGCCTTGTTGTAAAACTTTGTGCTCAGCCCTTTTGATGTTTTTTCCATTGCCATATTCCAGTAAAACTCTCTGTAAAGCCAATTAAGCGTTGTACTGATTATAATAATTGCGGCTATCGCGATAACGCCATAAACGATTTTGATTTTATCCTCTCCGTTTGTTACAACATCTATAACATATTTAACGCCAAGAACGGAAACAAGTTTTGTAGGCAGATTGAGCATGATATACCAAATGCATTCGCCGATAACAAGGGCAGGCGATATTTTGAATAAGATTTTCAGAAAGAAAAAGATGTTAGAAAAGGTTGAATGCTCAGTTTTCTTCATAATCTTCGCCCTCCTTTTTGCTGTAGCTTGATGCTTGCAGAGTAAACATTTTTGCGTAATCTCCGCCGTTTGCCATCAGCTCTTTGTGGCTTCCGCTTTCAAGAACAGTGCCGTTGCCGAGAACAAAAATATTGTCTGAAAGAACAGCGCTTGAAAGCCTATGTGATATGTAGATAACCGTTTTGTCCTTTGTCGCAAGAATAAGGTTTTCATACATCTTGTATTCTGCAATTGGATCAAGTGCAGAGGACGGCTCGTCAAGAATTGCAACATCAAATTTGCTTGCAAACATTCTTGCAACGGCTGTTTTCTGTGCCTCTCCGCCCGAAAGTCCTGCGCCGTTTTCGTCAAATTCTCTTGTTAAAACAGTGTCTGCGCCGTCTTTCAGCGTCTGAATTTTATCGTAAACACCGCTTTGCTTCAGCGCTTGTTCGGCAATCTGCTTATCCTCGTCATTGCAGTTTCTGCACAGTACATTTTCGTTTACGGAAAGTGCAAAGGTTTTGTAATCCTGAAATACTGTTGCAAATTTCAGCCTTAAGCTTTCAAGGTTGTATTCCTTTATATTCACGCCGTTATAAAGAATTTCGCCGCTTGAAACATCATAAAAGCGAAGCAGAAGCTTAACAAAGGTTGTTTTGCCTGCGCCGTTTACGCCGACAACGGCAACGGTTTCTCCCTTGTTTATTTTAAGGCTGACATTCTGCAGTGAGTACTTTTCAGCAGACGGATATTTGAAATAAACATTTTTGAATTCAAGGCTTTCAAATTCCTCTGGCTCTTTTTCTCCTGAAACAACGGCTGATTCGTATTCAAAGAATTCACGAAGATTCTGAAAATAAAGAGCAACTGCCGAAAGCTCTGAAAACTCTCTTGCCATAAGGTCTGTTGTTAAACGAACGGAATTTATGGAGGAAAGCACAACGGAAAAGCCGGAAACTGTAAGTGCGGTTGTGTAAATAAACTGGTAGCCTGCAAAGGCATATGTGCCGATAATCGGTATAAATTCGCCGAAAAACGAGCTGATCATACTGAAAAGAAACAGCTTCATTCCGTAGCTTTTCAGGATTTCAACATTGGAGCCGACTGCTCTGTTGAATCTGCCGATGATCACGGAAAAGATATTTGATGTTCTGATATCCTTTGCATAATCACGGAGGAAAACGATTCTCTGCGTGTATGCCTTTATTCGATTGTTTGTTGTCATTTTAAAATCTCTTTTGTAAACAACCTTGCTTTTTGCAACCTCAATTAAAAAGACAAAGGCAATCGGCAAAAGGAAAAGAAGATAGGCAATATTGATTGTTGCAACAAGCCCGATAACAGAGAAAAATGCAATCATATTGCTTATAACGGAGGATACAGCATATGCATATGCTGAAAAATATCCGCCTGTTAAGATTTCGGATGCTCTTTGATATTTGTCGTAAAAAACAGGATCTTCGTAACAGCTTATATCAACCTCAGCTGCTTTTTTGAAAATACGGTTGTTCAGTGCTTTAAGCATTTTCTTTTCGCCTGTAAGCGATTTATAATCGCTGCAAACGGATATGAAT
>JAIDLO010000249.1 GCA_029050995.1 Eubacterium sp.
TGAGATGGCAGCCTTGCTGACGCAAGGCAACAGTGAAAAATTCTAAATTCGCTTTAATACTGCATTTTGGCAGGTTCCGATTTCTCTTTCATTGCCTAAGGGCGGACATTGTTTGAACAGGTTCGCCTGTTTTTGATTTTATTTTTAAAGGGGTAAAAAATATGTTATTAACCAAATTCGGCGAAGAGCTTAACAAGGAAAATCCTTTAAGCGAATATCCTCGCCCACAGTTCGTAAGAAACAGCTACATAAATTTAAACGGAAAATGGAAATGCGAATTTTCAAACAGCAGTAAGCTGCCTGAACAGTTTTCAACCGATATTATCGTTCCGTTTTCTCCCGAAGCTCCGCTTTCAGGTGTAAATCGTGTGCTCAGCCCGAATGAATTTCTGCATTATGAAAAGGTGTTTGAAATTTCTGCTGATTTCAATAAAGGCAGAGTATTTATTCATTTCGGCGCAGTAGACCAGATTGCAACCGTTTTTGTAAACGGCTCTGAAATCGGTACACATAAGGGTGGATATACGCCGTTTAAATTTGAAATAACAGATTATATCAAAGCAGGGGAAAACACCCTCAATGTAACTGTTGTAGACTATTCCGATACAAAGGAATATTCAAAGGGTAAGCAGAAATTCAAGAGGGGCGGTATCTGGTACAGCCCGCAAAGCGGTATCTGGCAGACAGTATGGCTTGAAAGCACACCAAAGGAATTCCTTGAAAAAGTTAAAATTACCCCTGATTATGATAACGAACAGGTGCATTTTGAATTTTTCGGTACAGATGATGTTGTAACAACGATTTATGACGGCGATGAAATTATTGCCGAAACAAAGGAAACAACAATTAAAATCCCGGATTTCAAGGCTTGGTCGCCTGAAAATCCTTTCCTTTATAATGTAACCTTTAATGCTTGCGGAGAAGTTATCAAATCCTATTTCGGTATGCGTAAATTCTCAGTCGGCAAGGATGAAAACGGCATTCAAAGATTATTCCTCAATAATAAGCCGTATTATCATAACGGACTTCTTGATCAGGGCTATTATCCGGACGGATTCTTAACCCCTCCAAGCAACAGTGCTATGGAATTTGATGTTAAGAAAATGAAAGAGCTCGGCTTTAATATGTTAAGAAAGCATATTAAGATAGAGCCGCTTCTCTGGTATCATTACTGCGATGTAAACGGCATTCTTGTTTGGCAGGATATGGTAAACGGCGGCGGTAATTACGGACTTGAAATCTCTGTTTGGCCATTTATCGGTATCAACCTTGATGATACGAATTATAAAACCTTTAAGAGAACAGATAAGGAAGCAAGAGATTTGTATTATGAGGAATTAACCGATATGGTTGATTATCTTTATAACTGCCCTTGTATTGCCCTTTGGGTGCCTTTCAATGAGGGCTGGGGACAGTTTGATTCCAAAATTGCTTATGATATGCTTAAAAAGCTGGATCCGTCAAGAACTGTTGATTCAACCTCAGGTTGGCACGACAGAGGCGCTTCAGATGTAATTTCAAAGCATATCTATTTCACACCGATTAAGGTTAAAGCAGGGGACAGACCTTGGGTTCTTTCCGAATTCGGCGGTTATTCTCAGAAAATAGTTGGTCATACATTTAATGATAAAATGTTTGGCTATAAGATTTATAAAACAAAGGAAAGCTTAACAAAGGCATATAAGCGCACCTTTGAAAAAACAATTATTCCTCAGATCAAAACAGGGCTTGCTGCAACGGTTTATACGCAGGTAACGGATGTTGAGGATGAGCTTAACGGCATTTTAACCTACGATAGAAAGGTAGTTAAAATAGACGAAGAAACGATAAAAGAAATCAACAGAAAGGTTAAATTATAATGAATCAGCTTGAAATGAAAGACGGCGTTAAAGCAACAATTAAAACAAATATGGGCGATATGGAATTCGTTTTGTTCCCTGAGGTTGCTCCAAAGGCAGTTGAAAACTTTGTTACCCACGCAAAAGAGGGTTATTATAATGGCTTGATTTTCCACCGTGTAATCAAAGATTTTATGATTCAGGGCGGCGACCCAACAGGAACAGGCTGCGGCGGAGAATCTGTTTACGGCAAATCCTTTGAGGATGAATTCTCCATTGATGCCCGCAATTATTATGGTGCGCTTTCAATGGCAAATTCAGGTCCAAATACAAACGGAAGCCAATTCTTCATTGTGCAGGCAAAATCAGTTCCTGCAAATCTTTTGGCTCAAATGGAACAGCTTAAGGATAACGGCTATCCCGAAGATGTAATTGAAAACTATAAAAAGGTTGGCGGCACACCTTGGCTTGATTTCCACCATACTGTTTTCGGTCAGCTCATCAGTGGCGAAAAAACCTTAGAGGATATCGCAGCTGTCAGATGCGGTATGGCAGATAAGCCTGTTTATGATGTAACAATCGATTCAATCGAAATTGCAGAATAAAACCAAATCTGCCTTCCCCTTGAGGGGAAGGTGGCTGCGTTAGCAGACGGATGAGGTGTTAAAAAAGCTTCCTGAAAAGGAAGCTTTTTTTTATTTGAATTTACAATTTGACATTTTATTCGTTTTCGCCCTTGTATAATAATCTCGGTGGTGCTTATGAATGTTATCTATGTAGATATTTTATTTGTTGTGAATTTCTTTATAACATTCTTTCTTTTGCAGGTTACTGCCAAATTCTCAAAACGCAGTGAAAAGCTCTGGCGGCTTGTTCTTGCTTCGTTTATCGGCGGTGCTTATTCGCTTGTTATCCTGTGGGATAGTCTTAATTTCGCCGTGTCCTGCCTTGGTAAGCTTGCCGCCGCTATGCTTATTGTTTTTGCGGCATTTCAGTTTAAAGGCTTCAAGGCTTACATAAAAGAGGTCATCATCTTCTTTTTTGTGAATCTTCTTTTTGTCGGTATCATTATCGGCTTGTGGTTTATCTTTAAGCCAAATGGTGTTGTCATCAATAATTCAACAGTCTATTTTAATGTTTCAGCCCGTATTCTGCTGATTACTGCGCTTGCCGCTTATCTTATATCCGTTGTCATTATAAGGATATATAATCATAAAACCGCTGTTAAGGAGCTGTATAGCGTAACGGTTCATAACAATAAAAATAAAATAAAATTTTTTGCTTTTGCAGATAGTGGGAATAACCTGAAAGAGCCGTTTTCGGATTTTCCTGTTATTGTTGCTGATGACAGTCTTTTTGAAAACGCACCCTGCCAAAGGCTGATTCCGTTTTCTTCAGTAGGAGGAGAGGGGGTGCTTTCAGCTTTTAAGCCTGATAAGGTTGAAATAAGCTCTTCGCTTGGAAGTGTTGAAATAAGTGATGTTTATATTGCCTTGAGCGGCAGTGTTAAAAAAGGGGAATATCAAGGAATTCTGAATCCAAAAATATTAAATTAGAGGTATACATATGTTTGAAAAAATAAAACTGTTTTTATTAAGATTATTAAAAAAAGAATGTTTTTATATCAATGGTCCCGAAACGCTTCCTTCGCCTTTAACAAAAGAGGAAGAGGAAACGGTTATGAATGAACTCAGAAGCGGCAATGATATTCATAGAGATTTGCTGATTACGCATAATCTTCGCCTTGTTGTTTATATTGCAAAAAAGTTTGACGGCTGTGCAACCTCAACCGAGGATTTGGTTTCAATCGGCACTATCGGTTTGATGAAAGCCGTTAAAACCTTTAATCCCGAAAAGAATATAAAGTTTGCAACCTATGCTTCAAGGTGTATTGAAAATGAAATTTTAATGCATCTTCGTAAGATCAATAATGCAAAGCATGAATTAAGTTTTGATGAACCGCTCAGTGTTGATTGGGACGGAAATGAGCTGACGCTTCGTGATGTTCTCGGCAGTGAGCCGGATGAAATCTCAGTTGATATTGAATATAGTGATGAGAAAAAGCTGCTTTTGAAAATCGTAAACTCTCTTTCGGAAAAAGAAAAAAATCTTATGAAAATGCGGTTTGGCATTATGGGCGAAACTGAACATACACAAAAAGAGCTTGCCGATTTAATGGGCATTTCGCAAAGCTATATTTCAAG
>JAIDLO010000025.1 GCA_029050995.1 Eubacterium sp.
CCGATCTGACAAAGCCTTTTTGCAATCACAAAGCCGTCCCCTGCATTTTTGCCGTTACCGCAGAAAACAAGAACCTTGTTTCCCTCTATTTCCTTTCCGTAAAATTTTACGATTTTATCAACGCATTTTCTGCCTGCTCTATTCATCAATTCAGCTTCTGAAAAACCTTTTTCAATTGCTGATTCTTCTGCTTTTTTTATTTCGTCTGCTGTTAATATTCTCATAGCTTCTCCCACAAAATAACCGATGCTATTGCATAATCGCCGTCATGGCTGATTGAAACATCTGAATTTTCGACACCAACAATAAATGGTTTGCCCTTTTCATCATGGCTTATTTCAATTGAATTAAGTCTTTTATTTATGCCCGTTCCCTTTGCTTTAAAATAAGCCTCTTTCGCGGCAAATATGCCTGCAAAGGATTCAGCATTTTTACAATAAAGAATTTCATTACTTGTAAAAACAGATGCCTTGAAATGTTCTTTTTCAAGGCTTTTTTCTATTCTTGAAATTCTGATAATATCTGTTCCTATTTTAAACATTTTCAGTTCCTATCGGCTTAACAGTAAAGCCATTTTCATATTCCTTAACTGATACCATTTTGTGTTCATCAAACGGAGCAGGGCCGCAGGCATTTGAGCCGGCACCAAGCATAAAGCCGTCTATATGAACAGCGGTTGTTTCATACTCTTTCAAATCCTCGGCGTGCATTGCTTTTGCACATTGCGCTACATTGAAATGATTTGCATTGAACACAAAGGATTTCTCGCTTTCAAAACGAAGCCCGAAGCCTTCATTATCCGTAAGTTCTGCCCAATATGTATTGTATCTCATTCCGCTTTCCTGCGGTTTAACATAAACCTCATGCATATCGGAAACAGCAAGCTCCGAAACGGCAAAAACAGAATGCTCCTTGAAATCAGAAAGCGTTAACATATCATAACCGAAATACTTAACATTTGAAAAGCGTTTCGGCATTTCAAGCGTTATGCCAAGTCTTGGAACATTGCGTACTGCCAGATTTTTATAGCAATAATCAACCTTGATTTCTCCGTTGCCGTAAATCTTATAGGTTACAAAAAGCATTCCGAGCTTTCTGCATTTCGGAGAAAGGAGCTTATATTCTGCATCCAAAACAACGGCATTATCCTCTATACGATAATATTCCTTTTGCTTTTTGCTTTCAAAGCAAAGCTTGTCTATCCCGCATTTATGCCAATTTTTGCTTAAATACATATCGTTATCAAGCGGTGCTCTGTAAAGCTCAGGATTAAAGCCTTTTTCCAAGCCTAAGGGACTTTGATTGAATAACTGTTTGCCGTTATAAAGATAGCTTTCAAGCACACAATTTGATGTATTATACACAATTTCAAACTGATCTGTTGTAATGAAAAGCTTGCGCTCACTATGAGAAACCCTTGGAGCTTCGCTTTCTGCAATCGGCTCTGCTTTATAATCATCGCTTAAAACAATCTGCTCTCTTGCAATATGCTTTTCGCCGTCATAATAATTAAACACGATAACCGTATGGTTATCAATTTTAAAATCAATTTCTTTAGTAATTGTTCGTGTTGGTTCAATTTCAAGCTCAAACTCGCCGCTTTCTGCTTCAATTCCATTCTGTAAAACGGAATACTGAACTGTGCAGTTCTGCGTTTTAAAGTAGCATTTGCTTGTAAATTTAAACACATTGTTTTCCTTATGCTTTGCTCGTATCGGGCGATAGCAGTTTTTCATCTGAACAGCGCCTGTATGCGGCGTTCTGTCCGGATTAAATAAGCCGTCAACACAAAAATTACTGTCGTGCTTCCATTCGCCGTGATCCCCGCCATAGGTGTATTTATAATCGCCGTTTTCATGATAAACAGCGTGATCAACAAATTCCCAGATACAGCCGCCCATCATAATATCACTTGAATAAAAGGTTTTAACATAACGCTCCAAATCGCCTGCGCCAACGCCCATTGCATGCGCATATTCACAAAGGAAGAACGGCTTTTCATAATACTTACGGGAAAGCCCTCTGCCTGCTGCAACCTTTTCGCACTTTGGCTGCGGCGGATACATTTCGGAATGAACATCATAAGAAAAGCGCCTTGTTCTTGTTGCACCCTCATAATGAATCGGAATATCCGTTAATTCCTTTAAATTTTTATAGCAGTAATCCTGACACCGAATACCGCCTGCCTCGTTTCCGAGCGACCACATTGTTATACTCGGATTATTCTTATCACGCTGGAACATACGGTTTACTCTGTCCCAGTAATGCTCTTTCCATGCAGTGTTGTTACTGATCAGATTTGGTCGGTAAGGACCGTCACAGCACACACCATGCGCCTCAATATCTGCCTCATCAACAACATAGATACCATATTCATCACATAATTCGATAAAGGTAGGATCGGGCGGATAATGCGATGTACGAACGCAGTTTACATTATATTCCTTGAATATTCTAATATCCTGTTCCATTTCATCAATCGTCATAACATAACCCGCTTTCGGCGTTGTGTCATGATGATTAACACCAAGGAGCTTTATTCTTTTATTATTGAAATAGAAAATATTTTTTCTGATATCAACATGCCTGAAGCCGATTCTTTTTCTGATAATTTCTTCGGTTTCTTCATCGTTTGAAAGTGAAATATACAAATCATAAAGCTTTGGAATTTCAGCATTCCATTCTTCAACATCAAGAACATCAAAAGTAATCTTATCCGTTTTACCGGGGCAGACACTGATTGACTTTTCGGCAACAAGCTTGTTTTTATCCATAATCACAGCATTAAAGCTGATTTCTGATTTCAGCTTAAATTCAGGAATCACATCAAGCATATAGGAGCCGTCCTGATTATATGTAATTTTAGCCTCAAAATCATAAATGGAATTATCCCCTGTTTTATAAATCAAAACATCACGGAAAATACCATTGCTTCTGAACATATCCTGCGCTTCAATATAAGTTCCGTTGCACCATTTATGAACAACGGCAACAATTTCGTTTTCGCCCTCTGCAAGATCCTGCGTAATATCAAATTCAGCAGTATTATGGCTTCCCTCACTGTAGCCGACATATTTTCCGTTTACAAAAACATCAAGACTGCCTGCAACACCAAGAAAGGCAACGCTGAAATTGCCTGTTATATCGCTTATAATAAACTTTTTGGAATAAACACCAACAGGGCAGTCCTCGGGAAAATGCGGCGGATTAACACCAAACTGATAGCGCTGATTTACATAATAAGGCCTTTCATAGCCTGTATACTGCCACATAGACGGAACAGGAACAGCGTCCATTTCTTCGTTATCCGTATCAAATTCCTCCGGCATTTCGGATACCTTTGCATAGTATTTAAAATTCCATTCGCCAGATAATACAGCAACTCTTGAAGAATTATATCGTTCCGTTCTGATATCGGTTTCATCAAGCTCTTCTTTATTTGAAAACGGAATAAAATATGCACGGGGCGTTAAAAGGTTTTCAGAAAAAAGTTCAAAATTTTTGTAGTTATCCTTCTTTAAATTATAAATCATAAGGAAGCTCCATTCGTAATATTATAAAATGGTTTCAAGATGGGTTTTCTGCGGTTTCAGTCCGCATTTTTCATAAAACTTCATAGCTGATTCATTGCAATTCCAAACATTGAGCGTTAAGTTATAACACTCCTTTTCTTTGGCAAATGCAACAACATACGCATAAAGCTCTTTTCCGATATGCTTTCCTCTTAATTTTTCATCAACACATAAATCATCAATATAAAGCGTTTTTACATCTGTAAGAATATTATTATTGATATGCTGTTCAAAGATGCAAAAGGCATAGCCTAACACAGCATTACTTTCATCTACGGCAACAAAAATCGGCTTTTGATCATCAGCAATCATATCAATCAGCTGTTCATCCGTATATTTTCTAGCGCCGTATTTAAACAGGTCAGGTCTGCCGTTATGATGCACAAGGCAAACCTGGTTCAATAAATCATGAATTTTAGGAATATCAATATTCTCTGCTCTGCGAATTAACATAACATCCTCCAAATATAATTAATTAACTATATTATAGTAACATAAAATTCAATATAAATCTACCATTTATTCGTTGCATTTTTTGTAATATTTTCCCTGTAACGAAAATATATATTACCAAGGCGGTGAAAAACTTGAACGGTAATGTTGAAAAAAGATGCATTGAAATCGGAAAATACATAAGAGATACAGGCGCAACCGTAAGGCAGGCAGGCACAGTTTTCGGAATCAGCAAATCTACAGTACATATTGATGTTACAAAACGGCTTTATGAAATAGACAAAATACTTTATGATGATGTTGCAAAGGTTTTACAGGAAAACAAGGCAGAACGCCACATCAGAGGCGGAAACGCAACAAAAAAGAAATACTTAAGTTGTCGATAGTCGAAAGAATATGGTTTTGAACCAATCTTTTCCGCCAATACTTCGTTAAATTATTCTTGAATACGGTAGTATGCAAAAATAATTGTGCCTTGTCTTGACGCAAAATCTTCGCTTCAAAACTGCAAGGCACCTAAAATACAAAATTATGAGTAGATTTGTGCATTTCTTTGTCGCAGGCATACTCGCGTATGGCAAGACAAAAAAATGTACAAAGATGCCATTATTTTGCATTTTAGGCATATTATTTCGGCTATCGCCAACTTAATAAAAAGAATTGATATTTTTTCTCCTGCGTGGTAGTATATATTTAGGCTGGCGCAGTTAAAAGAATGCGACTGAACAGCAATCTTTTCCGCCTAATATACACACAGGAGGTTTTTTATGACTATAGGATTTATCGGCTGCGGAAATATGGGCAGCGCTATTATAAAAGGAATAACAGAAGCAGGTGTTATTGAAAGCAGCAAGATTTTTGCTTTTGACCCATACGCACCAAGCATTGACAAGGCAGTTAAAGCGTATGGAATTACAAAATGCGGAAATGCAAAAGAAATTATTATGAATTCCAATATCGTTGTGCTTGCAGTTAAGCCGAATATGATTGCCTCCGTTTTGCAAGAAATCAATTTTGAGCTTGAAAAGAAAGACACTATTGTGATTTCAATTGCGGCAGGAAAAACACTTGAATTTATTAGGGACAACCTTACGCACGACAACAAATTGGTAAGAATTATGCCGAATATAAACGCAAAGGTTGCAGCAGCATGCAGCGCTTACTGCACAAACGGAAATGTTACGGACGAAGAGAAGAAAGAAATTGAAAAAATCTTCGGCACGGTCGGAACAATTATGGAGCTTCCCGAAAGCAACTTTTCCCTGTTCGGCGTACTCGCAGGCTGTTCCCCTGCTTTTGTTTATATGTTTATTGACGCACTTGCAAGAGCAGGCGTTAAAAACGGAATGAAAAAGGACACTGCACTGCAGATTGCAGCACAATCTGTTTTAGGCAGTGCAAAAATGATTTTAGAAAGCGACACACATCCTTTTGAGCTGATAGATCAGGTATGCTCTCCGGGCGGAACAACCATTGAGGGTGTTACCTCTCTTCAGGCAGACGGCTTTGAAGCCGCCATTCATAAGGCTGTTGATAAGGCTGTTGATAAGGATAGTAGACTTTAAAATAGATAGTAAGAAAGCACCTCAATCGAGGTGCTTTTTTTATTCTGCCATAATCTTTTTAAGAGAAATGCGTTTTATTCTTTCTGAGCAGAGGAGCATAACGGCTTCATAAAAAACAACAAATGTTACAACTGCAATCACAAAAGCCTTAAAATTGAAATTGAATTCAGCTATATCGTCAACGCTTCCGAATACAACATTGACCATAAATTTAAGAAGCCCGTATTGATACCCCGTTCCGACCGCAAAGCCGATATAGGCAAAAGGTCTGTAGCCGCCGAGAACAGCATTGCTGCAGGAGCGGTATTCATACCCAAAAGCATTCATCAGTGAAATATTTACGGAATTGAATTTTACAACTGATGATACCGCAAGAAACAGCGTTACACAGGAAAACAGAACGCCGATTGCAACCATCAGAACACGCATCATAACATCAGCATATTCCTTCATACTGAAAGACATCTGCATCGTAGAAGAATAGGAAAACGCAGAAAGAAAAACAAATATCACAAGTGAAATTCTTTGGCGGATGACTCCCCTTTTCATTTCATCCATAAACGGAAGCGTATCCTTATTGCCTTTATAATGCTTAACCTTGCCCTGCTTGCCTTTCAGAAGATGGATTACAGGCGTTTTCAGCCTTATAAAGCTATAAAGCACTGCGGCTATGGAAAAGAATACAGTCGGCACAAGAACAAGATAAATTGGAATGGACGGATGAAAACAGACATCCATATCTGGAAAAAGCTGTTCGGCATTCTGCACCTCATAAAATTTAGGCATTAAACAGAAAGCCGAAGCAAAGCCTGCTGCCGTTCCAACAAATACATTCAAGCCAAAAACGGAAAAATCCTTTGCCAATTTCAAATTTGAAAAGCCGAGCGCTTTTAAAATGCCAAGTTCCTTACTGTGATTATCAATATAATTCTTTATGTAAAAGCAAAGCAGAACAACGCTTGTTAAAAGCATACAGCCGCCTGTAACACCGCATACAACCTTACTTGTCATAAGCTGGGCATCAAACATAATTATGGATGCTTCATCAACAATCTGCGATTCCACAGAAGCCAAATCAATACTGTAATTCATAAAAAGCGTGCATATAAACACAGCACAAAAGGATATAACGCTTATCCCCAAAAACTTAAAACAATTTTTTAATCCGATAATCATAATTTTACCAGCCAATCTCATAGGCAGTTTTCTGCATTTGATTTGAATAGGAATCAACAATCCTGCCACTGTTCATTTTTATTACGGTTGCAGCCATTTCCGCTATATTCTCATTATGCGTTACCATAATAACCGTAAAGCCATATTCCTTCTGAAGGCGACTTATATAGTCAAGAACCAATCTGCCTGTTTCTTCATCAAGTGCACCGGTTGGCTCATCAAGGAAAAGCACCTTTGGTTTTTTCGCCAATGCCCTTGCAAGAGAAACACGCTGCTGTTCTCCGCCGCTTAATTCACTTGGATATTTTTTAATCTTATCCTTTAAGCCGACCGCTTCAATGATTTTTCTGTATTCACGGTTTCTCGCCAAATCGGCACACATTTTAACATTTCTGTCTACATTCATATTGGAAAGCAGATAATACTGCTGAAAAACAAAGCCAATATTTTCTTTTCTGAAAGAGGTTAATTCGCTGTCTGTAAACTTTGTAATATCGGAAGCATCATAAACAACCGAGCCGTTATCCGCTCTTTCAATCCCCGATATCACATTAAGAAGCGTTGATTTGCCCGAACCCGATGCACCCAAGATAACAACAAAATCTTTATTCTGAATATCAAAGGATACACCTTTAAGCACCTTGACGGGTGCTTCTTTTGTTCCATATGATTTTTCTATATTCCTGACTGAAATCACAATTAAATTTCCCCTTTCATATGTTCAACAAGGCTTTTGCACACCTCGGTCATCATACTGCTGATTTCTTCAGCGGTAAAACGACAGACACCGGTTGCAATCAGCGAGGCAATTCCGTGCGTGTATATCCACAGATGCTCATAAAGCCGTTTTGACTCTGCCTCTGAAAATGCATACTGCTTCTGTACGGAAAGAAGTATTTCTTTATAATTATCATCAATATTCGGCAGAGTGCTTAAAACATCAGCCGTTTCGCCGAGCTTGCTCATAAACAACAGCTTAAAGAAATTCGGCTCTTTTATTGCAAAAAGAATATACTGCGTTCCGACACCCTTGAACGGAATATCGGAGGACAAACCTATTGTGATGTATTGATTATATATAGCTCTGATTGCTTTAACCGTTTCAAGCAAAACCTCGTCCATATTTTTAAACAGGCTGAAAACAGGCTTTGGCGAAGAGCCAAGCCGTTCGGCAAGAGATCTTGCCGTTATACTTTCAATTCCGTTTTCCCTTACCATATTAACGGAAGCTTCAATAATTTCTTCTTTTGTAAATTTGAATTTAGGAGGCATATAATCACGCTTTCTTTTATCGGTAACGCTCGTTACGCAACAGTTGTTTCTTATTGAATTATACAAGCAATAATAAAGATTGTCAATAAAAAAGGACGAGCAATGCTCGTCCCTACGATTGTTTGCTGTAATAGGATTCGTAGGGTTCGGCATCCTTGACGAACCGAAAAACGGGATGTCGGGGACGCCATCCCCTACGAGCTTAAATTTCTGTACTCCAAATCAATTTATTATCTATAAATTCAGCAGTTATTTTTCCATTATCTTTAAGCCATGAAAGATAGGAACGGATTGTACGGCCGATCAGAACATACTGATCAAAATTCATTTTAAGATTATAGGCATCAAAAATACCTTTTAACAATTCTTCACTGTCCATTGGCGTTTTCAGCAAATCCATTATTTTATCCGCAATTTCATAAACCTTTTGCTGATTGAGTTCTGCAAGCTCTTTAATATCTTCCGTTGCCTCTGCGTGGGACGGAACAAACACATCAGCCTGCATTTCTTTAACCATATCAAGCGTTTTAAGAAATTCAGCAACATCATAGATAAAGGTAATCTGATATTTTTCAAGCGTTGCTTTACTGCTTAAGCAATCTGCAAGGAAAACAACATTGTCAGGTGTACGAAAGCCAACCATATCAAAGAAATGACCTTTTAATGGTATGATTTCTATTTCTTTCGGGAAAGAATCATCACTGAATGATGTTGCTTTACTCGGCTTTGCAAGAAGAAATTTATGCCTTAAATCCTTTGGCGGATAACCGCCGAAAAGAAAAGACGGCTCTAAAATCGGATATTCCGTAAATGCCTTTTCGATTCCATCGGTAAAAACCTTACAGCCTGTTTGCTGCTGAAGATACTGATTGCCGCCGATATGGTCTGCATTGGAATGTGTATTTAAAATACCCTTTAGCTTCCAGCCGTTCTCTTCAAGAATTTTGCGGACCTTTCTGCCTGCTTCCTTATCATTTCCGCTGTCTATAATATAAACCTCATTTTCAGTTTTCCGATAAATTCCGATTTTTGCAGGGCAATTAATATAATAGCATTTATCGCTGATTTTAATTAATTCGTACATAATGAACCTCCATTAACAAGTATAAGGAGAGAACGCAAATTCTCTCCTTACAAATCAATTACATATACTTTTTGATTTCATCAACCATATCGGTCTTTTCCCAGGAAACACCGAGATCCTCTCTTCCCATATGGCCATATGCAGCAACGCCCTTATAGATTGGCTTTCTTAAATCAAGGCGATCAATAATAGCTGATGGTCTTAAATCAAATACTTTATTGATGATTTCGCCGATTTCTTCATCGGATTTAACACCTGTACCAAAGGTATCAACCATAATGGAAACAGGCTTTGCAACACCGATTGCATAAGCAAGCTCAACCTCGCACTTTTTAGCAAGGCCTGCTGCAACAATATTTTTAGCAACCCAGCGGGAAGCATAAGCAGCACTGCGGTCTACCTTTGTAGGGTCTTTACCGCTGAATGCACCGCCGCCGTGACGAGCATAGCCGCCGTATGTATCAACAATAATCTTTCTGCCTGTAAGTCCGCTGTCGCCATGAGGGCCGCCGATAACGAATCTGCCTGTTGGGTTAACATAAATAACAGTTTCATCATCCATAAGCTCGGCAGGAACAGTTGTTTTAATAACCTTTTCGACAATATCATTTCTTAAGGTTTCAAGAGAAACATCAGCACTATGCTGGCTTGAAACAACAACAGCTGTTACCTTAACAGGCTTGCCGTCTTCATACTGAACAGTAACCTGTGTTTTGCCGTCTGCATAAAGATAAGGAAGCGTTCCGTTTTCACGAACCTCTGTTAATTTAAGAGAAAGCTTATGTGCAAGGCTGATTGGCATAGGCATAAGCTCTTCTGTTTCATCACAGGCATAGCCGAACATCATACCCTGATCGCCTGCACCATTGAGGTTGTATTCATCGTCCTCATCATTTTTAAGTTCAAAGGACTTATCAACACCCATTGCGATATCAGCACTCTGCTTATCAAGCGCAACAAGAACAGCGCAAGTATTGCCGTTGAAGCCCTTTTCATCACTGTCATAACCGATATCACAAACTGTTTTTCTGACGATAGACGGGATATCCACCTGAGCATTTGAAGTAATTTCGCCCATAACAAGCACCTGACCTGTTGTACAGGTTGTTTCACAAGCAACACGGCTCATTGGGTCCTGCTCTATCATAGCATCAAGGATAGCATCCGAAATCTGATCGCAGATTTTATCCGGATGTCCTTTTGTAACGGATTCACTTGTAAATAAATACTTAGACATAAAAATTCTCCTTTCAAAAAAAACACACTCTGATGAGTGTGTTCCAAAAAACTCATCACTCGGTTAATCATACCGCAGGAATTAGCACCTTGCTCAGAAGCAGGTTGCTGTGGCGTCATAAGGCCTGTCCCTCAGCCACTCTTGATAAGGTATTATTCACTTTGATAATACTATAACGCAAGTCCGAGTAATTGTCAATAATATTAATATTATTCATATTAAAAAATAACCGCAAAAAAGTTTAAAGTATGTTCATTTTTAATTCTGTCAAGTATATTGAAAAAAGTTTATGATTATTTTATAATATTCATAATATTACAAAACCATTGAGGTGTTAAATTTATGGCAAGAAAAACAGTCTTTATTACAGGCGGAACAGGCACAATGGGCTGGTCTGCAATTAAGTTTATGTTAAAAAAGCCAAATAAAATCAATTTAAAAATACTCGCAAGAAAAAGCATTAAAAACGAGAAGCTTCTGGCACCCTATATAGCAAAGCCGAATGTTAAGATTATATGGGGCGATTTGCTGGATTATGATGCTATTCTTGAGGGTGTTACAGGCAGTGACTATGTTCTGCATATCGGCGGAATGGTGTCCCCTGCTGCGGACTGGAAGCCTTATTTAACACAGAAAACAAATATCGGTGCAGCTGAAAACATTTGCAAAGCGGTTTTGGCTCAGCCAAATCCCGATGCTGTAAAGGTTTGCTATATCGGCTCTGTTGCCCAGACAGGCGGAAGAAATTATCCGATTCACTGGGGCAGATGCGGAGATCCGATTAAAATTTCCATTTACGATCACTATGCCATTTCAAAAACAATTGCCGAACGCATTTTTGTTGACAGCGGCATAAAAAATTGGGTTGTTTTAAGGCAGACAGGCATACTTTATCCAAGCATTTTAAATAATCTTGATCCGATTATGTATCATATTCCGCTGAACGGCGTGCTTGAATGGTGTACAGTTGAGGATGCAGGACGCGTAATGTGCAACCTTGTGCTTGAGGATATGGCAGGAAATCTCGGCAAAGATTTCTGGAATCGTTTTTACAATATCGGCTCGGGCGAGGAATACAGAATTTCAAATTACGAATTTATGTGTCTTCTGCTTGAAACACTTGGTCTTGCCTCTCCCGAAAAGCTGTTTTCGCCGAATTGGTTTATTACAAGGAATTTTCACGGTCATTTCTTTGCAGACAGTGATATCCTTGACGATTATCTGCATTTCAGAGGATATATGCCGATTACAGATTACTTTAAATATCTTGCAAGCCAGCTTGAACCCGAGTACAAATTAGCAAAGCGGATTTCAAAGGATGTTGTTGCATTTTTCGTTAAGCCGCTTATGAAAAAGATTGCCTCAACACCCGATTTCGGAACGCTGGATTGGATTGAGAAAGAGAATACTGTCAGAATCAATACCTTCTTCGGCTCTAAGGCAGAATGGGAAAGCATTCCGAAAAAATGGGCAGATTACAATATTATGACCTTTGAGAAAAATACAGGCATTGCTGACCGATTCAAGCTTGATCACGGCTATGACGAGGATAAGCCAAAAGCAGAACTTGATATTGACGATATGAAAATGGCAGCCAAATTCAGAGGCGGAGATTGCTTATCAGAGAATATGGTAAAAGGCAATCTTACAGCAAAGTTGAAATGGAAATGCGGACACTGCGGCGCAGAATTTGAAGCAAGCCCTGCCCTTATTCTGCTTGGCGGGCATTGGTGCCCCGAATGCTTTATTCCGCATAAGAAATGGGATTATAATTCTATTGCAAAAACAAATCCGTTTTTTGCACAGGTCTGGTATCCAAGCCATTCAAGAAATGAAACGGATGTTTATGAGTTTGATGATTTGTTCCATATAGACGGCGTTAAATGGGATGATATAAAAAGATAAAAATGTTTTGTAAGGACCGATAACCGTATCGGTCCTTGTTTTTTGTTGATTTTAAATTTAATTGACTATGTAAACGCATAATGCTATAATATTTTTGCCAAATCAATTGAATATATTTACCGCTATTTAGGCGTGCATTTTGTTTTTATAAAAATGCATGCTCTATTTGTGCACGCTTATTTGCGGTGTATTTAATTGGTTTGGCGACTGTTGGAGCTATGCGTTTTTTGGCGTAGCTTCGGCTGCGCCTTTTTTTATTGGTTTTTTCACATAAAAACTAAAAAATATTTTTATTAGGAGGTAAATTATGAAATTTACTAAAAAACTTTTTAGCCTGTTACTTGCAATCGCAATGCTCTTCAGCATAACCGCAGGCATAGACCTCTCTGCGTATGCAGCAACAAGCGGAGATTATGAATATGACATACTTGATGACGGTACTGTTGAAATAACGGATTATACAGGGAATGAAACTAATTTAACCATACCAAATAAAATTGACGGTAAGGAAGTAACAAGTATTGGTTTTGCTGCATTTACTGAGTGCAAAAGCTTAATAAGCATCGTAATTCCAAACAGTATTACAAGTATTGATAGTTATGCATTTTCTGAGTGCACAAGCTTAATAAATGTAACAATTCCTAATAGTGTAACAAGCATTAGTGACCATGCATTTGCTTTGTGCAAAAGTTTAAAAACAATCACAATACCAAACAGTATAACAAATTTTGGCTTTTGTTTATTTGATGGATGCACAAATTTAAGTGATATAACAATACCAAGTAGTGTTACAAGTATTGATGATTATGCATTTAGTGGTTGTACAAGTTTAACAAGTATAACTGTAGATAAAAATAATAAAGTGTATGATAGTCGAAACAATTGTAATGCAATTATAGAAACTGAAAACAACACTCTTATTTGTGGATGTAAAACTACTGTAATACCGAACAATGTAACAAGCATTGGTGATAATGCATTTGTGGGAATGAGCTTAACTAGCATAACAATTCCTAACAGCGTAACAAGCATTGGAGAGTATGCATTTGATGGTTGCTCAAGCTTAGCTGATATAACAATATCCAACAGGGTTACAAGTATTGGCGACGGTGCGTTTTGCGCCTGTAAAAGTTTAACAAATATCACAATACCGAATAGTGTAGCAAGTATTGGTAGTAGTGCTTTTTTCGGATGTTCAAATTTGAAAAATATAACAATACCTAATAGTGTAACAAGTATCGGTAGTGGTGCATTTCAATATTGCTCAAGTTTAACAAATATTATAATACCAAGTAGTGTAAATTCTCTCGGCAATAATGTGTTTTTTGATTGTAAGAATTTAGAAAATATAACTGTTGATTCAAACAATAAAAATTATTTATCTTCAAATGGCGTATTGTACAACAAGAATAAAACTGAGATTCTTGCTTATCCAAGTGCAAGCTCAAGCTCTTCATGTACAATACCAAGCAGCATTACAAATATTGACAGTTACATATTTTATAACTGCAAAAATTTAAGCAGTATCACGATACCGAGTAATGTAACAAGTATTTGTAGTAATTCATTCGTTAATTGTTTTAATTTAACTAATATTACAGTAGATAAAGACAGTAAGGTTTACGACAACAGAGATAATTGCAATGCTCTTATTGAAACAAAAACAAACACTTTGATTTTGGGTTGCAGCAATACCGTAATCCCTGATAGTGTAACTGCAATATCAGATTATGCTTTTTCAGGAAATAAAAAAATATCTAAAATAGCTATACCTTCCAGCGTTATTTCTATAGAAGAACATGCATTTTCAGGATGCGACAATTTGATTAATATCACAGTAGACAAAAATAATAAAGCATTTGACAGCAGAGATAATTGTAATGCAATTATTGAAACTAAAACAAACACTTTATTTATAGGATGTGGTAATACTGCAATTCCAAATAATGTAACAAATATTGGTTATGATGCATTTTCTGAATGTAGTAGTTTAACAAGTATTACTATTCCGGATAGTGTACATACTATCAATGACGGTGCATTTGAGTGGTGTGATAATTTAACAACTATTGTTTTTCCAAAAAATGTTTCTTATGTTGGTTCAATGGCATTATTTGCCTGTAAGAACCTAAATAACATTGTTTTTTTGAATAAGAATTGTGAGATTTATTCAGCTGGTTTCGGCGGACAATTTTCAGATGAGGATTGGGCAACAAGAGCCGGGGCTGTAAATGCAACTGTATATGGTTATGCTAATTCAACATCTGAAAGTTTTGCAAATGAATATGATAAAAAATTTATAGCAATTGATGATTATGATTGCAGTAAAGATAATCATTGCTATATCAAAGTATCTAATTGCACACAGTGTGTTATTTGTGGAGAAATAAAAGAATGCAGTCATACATGGGACAATGGCAAAGTAACTAAAAAAGCTACTTGCAAAGCAACAGGTATCAAAACCATTACCTGCACAAAATGTGGAGAAACAAAAACAGAAACAATTGCAAAACTTGCGCATACATACAAAACAACTACAACAAAGGCTACTACAAGCAAAAACGGCTCTAAGGTAACAAAGTGTTCTGTATGCGGTGCTAAGAAATCAAGCACAACAATCTATTCTCCAAAAACAATTACCCTTTCAAAAGCATCCTATATATATAATGGTAAAGCACAGAAGCCAAGCGTAACTGTAAAAAACAGTAAAGGAAACAAGATTTCTGCAAGCAATTATACTGTTAAATACACAAATAATAAAAATGTAGGCAAGGCTACTGTAACGATTACATTTAAAGGAAATTATAGTGGTACAGTTAAAAAGACATTTACCATTAAACCTAAATCAACAACGCTTTCAAGTGTAACAGCTAAATCCAAGGGCTTTACTGCAAAGTGGAAAAAGCAGGCAACGCAAACAACAGGTTATGAAATTCAATATTCAACAAGCAGTAAATTCTCAAGTGCGAAAACTGTAACTGTTTCCAAAAACAAAACAACATCAAAAACCGTTTCAAAGCTTAAAGCAAAGAAAAAGTATTATGTTCGTGTTCGCACATATAAAACGGTAAAAGTAAACGGCAAATCAACAAAGATTTATTCCGCTTGGAGTAAAGTAAAGAGTGTAAAAACTAAGTAATTGTAGGGGACGATGACCACATCGTCCCGTTTTTTATTGTTTAAACCTTGTAAAAAGCGGACGAGCAATGCTCGTTCCTACACACAAAAAATCCTCAGAAATGAATTCTGAGGATTTTTATTTTTAACAATATAATGAGAATGGCGGATGGGAATTGCTTTCGAATTCGGAAAAGGTCAAGCCTTTATGATCTGAAACAGCACTTTGTATCAGCTTTTTTGTTAAATCGGGAACATCATTTCGCTGCAAGGCTTCTTCAATTTTAATCCAGACAACCTCGCTGTTTTCGTCGTTATCCGACCTCGGTGTACCCGAAACATATTCAGCTTTAAAAGCAACATACCAATCGTGCATATTAAAACGAATTCCAATAATATTTTTCGGCTTTACAGTAACTCCTGTTTCTTCCAGATATTCCCGAACAAGCGCATCCTGAGGTGTTTCGTTATAATCAACATATCCACCGGGCAGAATCAGTTTGCCAATACCTGCACCATAGGTATGCCTTGCCAACAAAACCTTTCCGTTGTGTATTACAACGCCTGTAACACTTTGTCCCCAATTTGTATTTCCGCTATCCATTTAACTTATGCTCCAAATATTCTATTATTTATTCTGTCCGTAGTAAGCGTTTTTGCCGTGCTTTCTTTGATAATGCTTATCAAGGAGATATTGCTCTATGCCGATATTGGAATTCTCGCTCATTGCAGCAACCTGCTCTGTTCTTAAAGCCATTTTGGCAACCTCTTCAAGAATCAATGCATTTTCAACTGCCTTGAACGGATCCTTACCCCAAGTGAACGGACCATGACGATGAACAAGAACAGCAGGGCATTCCTCTGCCTTTATTCCCCTTTTCTCAAATTCTTCCACGATAACCTTACCCGTATTCAGCTCATATTCGCCTGTAACCTCTGCTTCGGTAAGACCTCTTGCGCAAGGAACTGCGCCGTTTGCAAAATCAGCATGCGTTGTGCCGTAAGCAGGAATATCTCTGCCTGCCTGTGCCCAGGAGCAAGCCCAGCTTGAATGGGTATGCACAATGCCGCCGACATCTTCAAACTTTCTGTAAAGCTCAAGATGCGTAGGTGTATCGGATGACGGATTGAGCTTACCCTCAACCTTATTTCCGTTTAAATCCATAACAACCATATCATCCGCTGTCATCGTGCTGTAAGGCACACCTGAGGGCTTTATAACGAACAAGCCCTTATCCCTGTCTATTGCAGAAACATTGCCCCAGGTAAGCACAACAAGACCATATTCAACAAGCTGAAGATTGGCTCTGAAAACTTTTTCTTTAAGTTCTTCTAACATAGTTTACCCCTCACATACCAAGCTTATATGCAACATCATTATAGAAAAGCTCTTTTCTGAATTCATTAATTTCAGTATTTTCATTGATATGAACGAACTCAACACCCATAATTTCTGCAAAATCACGCATATTTTCAGCAGTTAAGCTGTAGGAAAGCACGCTGTGGTGTGCGCCGCCTGCATAAATCCAAGCTTCAGCAGATGTCTGAAGGCAAGGAAGCGGTTTCCACAAAACGCCTGCAACAGGAAGCTTCGGCATATCATTTGTCTGTTCCTTACATTCAACATCATTACAAATCATACGGAGTCTGTCGCCCATATCAACAAGTGTTACAACGATACCCTTACCTGTCTGTGCTTTAAACACAAGTCTTGCAGGATCTTCTCTATCGCCGATACCAAGCGGATGAACCTGAATTTTAGCCTGTTCAGCAGCACAGCTTGGGTCAACCTCAAGCATATGAGAGCCGAGAAGCATTTCGTTATTCGGCTCAAAGTGATAGGTATAATCCTCCATAAACACAGTACCGCCGTTAAGCCCCTCTGCCATAGACTTCATAACGCGAAGCATTGCAGCAACCTTCCAGTCGCCCTCTGCACCAAAGCCGTAGCCCTGACGCATTAAATCCTGTGCAGCAAGACCGGGGAGCTGGCGAAGTGCCTGCAAATCTTCAAAATTCGTATGGAACGCATTGAAATCGTATCTATCAAGGAATTTTTTGAGTGCAACCTCTTCCCTTGCCTGATAACGAACAGCTTCAATATTATCTGTATCCATAATATAATGCTTTTCATATTCAGCCATCTGTGCATCAATTTCAGCTTCTGTTACAGCTTCAACCTCTTTGATTACATCGCCTAC
This sequence comes from Eubacterium sp., assembly GCA_029050995.1. Lineage (GTDB taxonomy): Bacteria > Bacillota > Clostridia > Oscillospirales > Acutalibacteraceae > Eubacterium_R. The sequence goes on from JAIDLO010000025.1 coordinate 17,583, forward strand.
GCCGAAATGGTCTACCTGCCAGCCAAGCTTAATCTGTGCTTCAATCTTATCGCCGTCTGTTACAGCAACAGTTCTCATATTATCTGAAATACGAAGAACATGTGTTTTTCTTGATTCAGCAGCACCAACAGCAGCACGAATCCAAGTTTCCATTTTCTGCTGGAAAGCTTCATCCTTCCAATAGCCTGCGATAACTTTTCTCTTCAAACGCATACGAGCTGAAATGAATCCGTGCTCTCTGTCGCCGTGTGCAGACTGATTCAGATTCATAAAGTCCATATCAATATCATTCCAAGGAATATCCCTGTTGAACTGTGTATTTACATGCAGATAAGGCTTCTGAAGTGCATTAAAGCCTGCAATCCAAGCCTTTGACGGAGAAAAGGTATGCATCCAGGTAATTACACCTGCGCACTTTTCATCGCAGTTTGCAGCCTGCATAACATCAAGAATTTCCTTTGATGTTTTTACGCAAGGCTTTGCAACGATTTTGCAAGGAAGCTTACTGCTCCATTCCTCGCACATTTCTTTAGAATGTGCATTGATTGTTTCAAAAATATCCTCTCCATAGAGGAACTGTGTTCCTACAACGAACCAAAATTCATAATCCTTAATTGACATAATATATACCCCTTTGTTTTATAAATTTTCGGCTGCTGCTTTCTGAACAGCAAAGCCGTTTTTATACAATTTCATATATTCCTTAAAGCCGTTTACATCTTCGGCACACGGCTCGATTACAGAGCTTTTATACTTGCTGAAAACCTTTTCATCAAGATATGCTTCAAGCGATTTACCGCTGTTCTCAGCAGCATATCCGGCAAGCACGGCAATACCCCATGCACCGCCCTCGCCTGCTGTTTCCATAACAGCAACAGGCGTATTCATAGCACCAGCCATAAGCCTTTGACCAACTACAGGTGTTTTAAACAGACCGCCGTGCCCCATAAGGCAGTCCAGCTGAACGCTTTCTTTTTCAAGAATTTCCATTCCGATTTTAAGCGTTGCCATCGTTGCATAAATCTGCGCTCTCATAAAGTTTGCAAGATTAAAGGTTGAATTCAGCGTTCTTGCAAAAAGAGGTCTGCCCTCCTGAAGATGCGCAACAGGCTCGCACGAAAAATAATTGTAATTTATAATGCCGCCGC
>JAIDLO010000250.1 GCA_029050995.1 Eubacterium sp.
TTCTGACTGCATAGGATTTTTATTGTGTTCTCGGTGGCTGGGAGATTTGTTTAAGTGACAGATTTCTATTCTTTGCAAACCAAATCCATATTATGTTTAAAAAAACGGCTCAAAAGAGTCGTTTTTTTCTTGCCGTTTTCCTGTTTATTATGATATAATTATCTAAACAAAATTATGGTGGGTATTACAAATGAGATTGAATTTCAAAAATGACACATTTAAAATTATGCAGATTGCAGATGTGCAGGAGGGGGCAAAAATCAGCCCTGACACAATCGCTTTAATAAATGCTGCACTTGACAAGGAAAATCCCGATTTCGTTGTTTATTCAGGAGATCAGATCTGGGGTTACACGCATTTCAAGGGCAACAAGGAAAAGGTTGAAAAGGCATTAAGAGAGATTACCGAGCCTGTAACATCAAGAGGAATTCCGTTCTCTATCTGCTTTGGTAATCACGACAGACAGGTTGGCGTTTCCAACAAGGAGCAGTTTGAAATCTATAAAAAGATAGACGGCTTTGTTGGCGAAGACACCGAGGGCATTGACGGCTGCGCAAACCATTGCATTGAAATTGCAGAGAATGAAAAAATCAAATACTTGCTTTATCTTATCGACAGTAACACAAGCCTTAAAATCGGCTACGATAATGTTCACGAAAATCAAATTGAATGGTATAAGAATACAAGAGATAAATACGAAAAAGAAAACGGCGGCGTTATTCCCTCTGTTGTTATCCAGCATATCCCTGTCCCCGAGATTTCAGAGCTTTTAATTGAGAGCGAAAAGAAGACAAAGGGTGCTGTTCGAGGCTTCAGAAACCGTGCAGGAAAATGGTACACCCTCAATAAAGACAAGGTTAATCAAGACGGCTTTATGAAGGAATCCCCTGCCGATCCTATGGAAAACAGCGGAGAATTTGAAGCAATGGCAGAAAAGGGCGATGTTAAAGGCATTTATTTCGGACACGACCACATTAATTCTTTTAACGGCAAGATAAACGGCATTGACCTTGGATACACGCAGGGCGCAGGCTTCCATGTTTACGGACCGGGGCTTGACCGAGGCGTAAGAATGATTAATCTTCATACGGACGGAAGCCTGGATACATACGATTTAAGATATAGAAATCTGATCGGCAAAAAGGTTAAAGAAAAAATCCGTTACGGAATTTTCCAGATTATGCCGACAAATATTTATGACGGAATAAACAGAGCCATAAAAATTCTTGCAGGAATTGCAGGCATAGCAATTATTGCAGTTCTTATTTCATTTTTATTAAAATAAAAGGTATAAATATGAACAATTTTGAAGTCAAATTTGATAAAAAAGGTGCAATAATACTTGGCACTATCTGCGGAATAATATTATCAATACTTTTTCTTACTATTTTCGGGATAGCATTTATGAGCTTTCTTTTAAACCCTACAGGTTCCTCATTGGCATTATCTATAATTAATCTTTTGCTTGGATTATTATTTGTTATAAACACCTGCAGTTGTTCAAGACCAAAAATATATGTGTATAACGGAAAGATTATTTATTATCCCTATCCCATATTCAAATCTATACGATTCGTAAACACTTTTGAAATTGCATACAAAACCAAATCTGTGGATAAATTAAGTGTATATCGCAGCACATGGTCTGTATTTGCTTTTTTGATGGCATTAGAACTTAGCAAAGACAATCCTGAAAATTATATCAACAGAGTTACATATTATTCTTCCGATGGTAAAAAAATTTTAACCTTTACAACAAATATGAAAAACGCAAAATTACTTGAAAATTATATTGATTCAAAATGTCCACAAATTAATGAACAAGGTCACGAACAATAAGTTCGTGACCTTGTTTTTATTCTTTTACAAATCTATTTACGATATATTCATTTGCCTGGATTTCACGGGCATCATCGAGCGGGGAAAGATTTGATTCGCCGTATTTTCTTTCAAGTGCCTTTGAAATCAGAT
>JAIDLO010000251.1 GCA_029050995.1 Eubacterium sp.
TTTTCATAATTTTTTTCATCTGTTCATCACTTAAATTCATTTTTCTGTTGTTTTCCCCTTTCACATTTAATATAATAACATTATCTAAGTTATACTATGATTTACAAGGGGATTTTATGAATGAGATTAATTGCTGTTTCTGATATTCACGGAAGAAAAGGCAATCTTTTTGATATCATTGAAAAGCATATTGATGAAGCAAATTACTTTCTTTGCCTTGGAGATTGCAACAGCGGCGATGATTTTGATGAAGCAAACATCTATTTTGGGAACAAGCTTCATCTGATTACTGTTTGCGGAAACACGGATTTTCGCTCAACTGAGCCTGCTGTAAGAGAATTTACCCTTGCAGGAAAAAGAATAATGCTGTGTCACGGGCATACATTTAAGGTTAAGCTGACTTATATTACTTTAGCCCATGAGGCGAAAAACAGAAATGTTGATATCGCATTTTTCGGACATACACACGAACCGCATATCAGCATTGAAAACGGCGTTTATCTTATTAACCCCGGTTCTGTTGCAAACGGCAGCTACGGCATAATTGACATAAACGATAACGAAATAAAATGCGAACTTGCAAGGATTTAAAGGAGTAATACTATGATACTTGAAACATCCGAGGTTAAACTTTACTATGAAAAATACGGCGAGGGGCAACCGCTTATTATGCTGCACGGCAGCGGAGAGGACTGCTCAATTTTCAAAAAAGCCATTTCTGTTTTAAAAAATCATTTTACCATTTATGCGATTGATACAAGAAATCACGGCAAAAGCTCTAAGGTTCCGGAGCTTCATTACGAGGATATGGCAAATGATGTTTATGAATTTATAACAAAGCTGAACATTGAAAAGCCGATTGTTTACGGATTCAGCGACGGCGGAATCCTTGCACTGATCCTTGCACTTCATCATCAGGAATTACTTTCAAGAATTATAATAAGCGGCGTGAACACACAGCCAATCGGTCTTATGGGCTGGCAGACGGCTATGTATAAATTTGCTTATTTCTTTACAAAAGCAAAACGAATTAAGGTTATTTTAACAGAGCCGAATATTTCAAACGAAGAGCTTAAAACAATTAATATTCCTGTTGATATAACAGGCGGCAGCAACGATATGATTAAACAGTCACATTTTAAAGAAATTGCAGAACATATACCAAACAGCACATTAAAAATCTTTAAGCATGAATGGCACGGAACATATATTGTAAACAGCACAAAAATTGCAGATTATATTTTAAAGGTTTGCAACAAATAGAAATAAAACCTTAACTGTAATAAATAGATTTTATAGTTAAGGTTTTTATAATGTATTAAGTATCTACACAATATAATATTGACAAATAAGCTGTAATTGATATAATAATTATAGGATTAATTTATCCTATATTATTTGAGGTGATTCTATGTATATCAATACAGAAACGATTTTTTCAATGACACAGGCTAACCAGAATTTTTCTTCTGTTGCAAGAACAGTTGACAACAAAGGCGAAGCAGTTGTTTTTAAAAATAACAAACCGAAATATCTTATTGTAGATATGGAATCAAACGATTTAATGCTTGATTTAACGGATGATGAAAAGATTGATATTGTTGCTAAAAGAGTGCTTGAAAAATATCTTCCTGCATTTAAGGAGCTTGCCAAATGATAAAATTCAGTAAAGAAAAAATATTACTTCTTCATCAGATTATGGCAGAGGCAACAGGCGGAGATATCGGCATTCGTGATGATGCATTGCTCGAATCGGCAATTGAAAACATTTATGCAACTTTTGACGGCATTGAATTATATCCAAGCAAAGAAGAAAAGGCAGCAAGACTTGGTTATTCTCTTATATCAAACCACGCATTTGTTGACGGAAACAAAAGAATTGGAATGTACATTATGATTTCATTTCTTGAGCTTAACGGAATTAAAATTGATGCAACGAATGATGATGTAGTTAAACTTGGATTGTCTGTGGCAGACGGCAGTGCAAACTATGATAAAATTCTCGATTGGATACACGAGCACAAAATTTAACACAAAAATCCCCTATGATTTCTCATAGGGGATAATTTTTATTCAAAAGTAAATTCTCCGTCTTTGAAATCGACAGTGCATTTACTTTTTGCAGTAATTTTTTCTTCAAGAATGAGTTCGGAAAGCGGATCTTCAATTTTTTGCTGAATTGCACGGCGTAAAGGTCTTGCCCCGTACACCTTATCAAAGCCTGCTTCTGCAAGCGCTGATACAGCTTCATCCGTAAATTCAACATCAATATTTAAACTTTCAAGCCGCTTTTCAAGAGATTTAAGCATACGCTTTGCAATTTCTTCAATATCTTCCTTTTCAAGCTGGTTGAATACAATGATTTCATCCACTCTGTTCAGAAATTCAGGCTTAAAGGTTTTCTTTAAATCTTCCAGAACAAGCGATTCAATATCAAGCTTTCCGCCGTCACTGCCGCCAAAGCCAAGCGATGTTCTGTTATCGGTTATCTTTGATGCACCGACATTGGATGTCATAATAATAATCGAATTTTTGAAAGATACTTTTCTGCCCTGAGAATCCGTCAACACACCATCCTCTAAAATCTGAAGAAGCATATTGAACACATCCGGATGCGCCTTTTCAATTTCATCAAAAAGGACTACGGAATACGGCTTTCTTCTGATTTTCTCTGTAAGCTGACCACCCTCATCAAAGCCCACATATCCGGGAGGTGCGCCGATCAGCTTGGATACCGTATGCTTTTCCATATATTCGCTCATATCAAGCTTGAGAATTGCATCTTCATTTCCGAACATTGCCTCTGCAAGCGTTTTGCAAAGCTCTGTTTTACCAACACCTGTAGGGCCAAGGAATATAAACGAGCCCAAAGGTCTGTTTGGATTTTTCAGCCCGACTCTGCCGCGACGAATTGCTTTTGCAATAGAGGATACGGCTTTATCCTGCCCAACGATTCTTTCGTGCAGAATCTTTTCCATATTCAAAAGCTTTTCGCTTTCCTCTTTTGTAAGCTGATTAACAGGAATACCCGACCACGAGGAAACAACAGATGCGATATCCTCGGTTGTTATTTCCTTAACATCATGGGAAGAGCTGTTTTTCCATTTTTCCTTTTCTTCACTGAGAAGTGTTTTTAATTCTTTTTCTTTATCACGGATTTTCGCTGCATTTTCAAAATCCTGGCTTCTTACGGCAGATGCCTTTTCTTCCTGAAGCCTTTTAATCTCATTTTCCATTTCTTTAAGGTTCGGCGGAGCTGTAAAGGCTTTTAGCCTTACACGAGATGCAGCTTCATCAACAAGGTCTATTGCTTTATCCGGCAAAAATCTATCGGCAATATATCTTGCGCTCATCCGAACAGCCGTATCAATTGCCTCATCCGTTATTTTAACCTTATGATGCGCTTCATATTTATCACGAAGTCCTTTTAAAATTTCAACCGTTTCTTCTTCCGTAGGCTCACCGACCAGAACACTTTGGAAACGACGCTCAAGCGCAGCATCCTTTTCAATATTCTTTCGGTATTCATCAATCGTTGTTGCACCGATAACCTGAATATCGCCCCTTGCAAGAGAGGGCTTTAAAATATTCGCCGCATCAACAGCACCCTCGGCAGAGCCTGCACCCATAATTGTATGCACCTCATCAATGAACAAAATAACATCCTTTGCTTTTTTAACTTCATCCATTGCTTTTTTGATGCGTTCTTCAAAATCGCCTCGATATTTCGTACCGGCAACCATTGAGGTTAAATCAAGTGCAACAATCTTTTTTTCCGCAAGAAGCTCAGGCACTTCATCCTTAACAATCTTTAAAGCCAAGCCTTCTGCAATAGCCGTTTTACCAACACCAGGCTCTCCGATAAGGCACGGGTTATTCTTTGTTCTTCTGGAAAGAATCTGAATAACTCTTTCTATTTCCTTATCCCTGCCGATTACGGGATCTATCTTTCCCTCCCTTGCAGCATCGGTTAAATCTTTGCCGAATTCATCCAGCGTGGGCGTTGAGCTTTTACCTTTTTTTGCTGTTTTACTGCCGGTTTTATAGCTTTCCTCCGTTTTTCCGAGAGAGGAACAAACCTCTTCAAGAAGCGATTCTTCATCTATTCCGCAAATATTCAAAAAGTGAACAGCATACGAATCACTTTCACGAAGAATTGAAAGCAAAATATGCTCTGTACCGACAAAGGAATTCAGCATACCCCTTGCAATCTGAAAGCTTACTTCTATAATACGCTTACTGCGCGGTGTAAAATCATCAGGCGAAAGCCTTGTTGGTGTACCCACGCCGATATGTTTCTTAATCAGCTCTTCAATTTTTTCAAGGGAAACACCCTTTTCTTCAAGCATAATCGCGCCGACACCTGTTCCCTCTTTCAACAGACCAACAAGAATATGCTCTGAACCAATATAGGTGTGCCCGAAATTTTCTGCCGCTTTAATCGCAAGATTCAAAACATCATTTGCCTTTTGCGTAAAACTATTAAATCTATACATAATAATTCCTCCAAGATAAGAGGAACAAATACAAAATCCTCTTATTTCAATTTATTTCTTACAAGCTCTGCTCTGATTTTTGATGACAATTCAGGGGTGTCCTCACTTTCGCTGTCTGCAAGCACTGTGCCGTCTGCAAGATTATGGATAAGATAATCAACATCAAACAGCTCCTCATCAAAAAATCCGAGCGAAACACCAAGACGAACATCTGAAATCAGCTCTGCAAATTCACTGAAATCAAGACGCCTTGCCATTTTTAGTGTACCCATACTTCTGTATAATTTATCCTCCCACGCTTCACTATTTTTCATAACATCGCGAAGATTTCTTTCCTGCCTGATAATCTGCGCAGCTACGGCGTTGATATTATCAATCGCCGCCTTTTCCGTTATGCCCATTGAAATCTGATTTGAAAGAAGATAAAATGCACCCTTTTCGCTGAACAGGGAACGGAGAGAAAGCCCAAGCTTTCCGACCATAGAAGCAAGGCGGGATATACCATTGTTTGCCTTGATTGCAGGCAGATGAAGCGCGATTGATACTTTCAGTCCTGTTCCGAGATTAATCGGGCTTGCTGTTAAAAAGCCAAGTCTTTCATCAAAAGCAATCGGAAGATTATGGATAAATACATTATCAATTTTATCTGCAATGCTGTATGCATTCTCCGTTGAAAGCCCGCCCGAAAATGCAGTTATTCTGATATGATCTTCCCCGCAAAGCATAACTGAGGCAGATTCATCAGAGGAGAGAAGGAAGGTTCCCTTTTCCTTTGCAAACTGCGCACTTATAAGCTGCTTTTCTGCATAAGAAACTGCCTTTACAGGCGATACAGTCAGCAAATCAATGATATTAAAATCGCCTGCTATATCAGAATTCTTTACACTTGCATAAAGCTTCTTAACAGTATTCTTTTTAATTTCTCTGCTCATTCTACTTTTAAACGGCGTATCGCTAAGATTTCTGGCAAGCCTTACCTTTGAAAACAAAACAACATCATTATCGGCACCGCCGCCGTTATACCATTTTGCCATTTTCTTATCCCTCCTGTGTTAACGCTTTAATTCTATCCCGAAGCTCTGCGGCATCTTCAAATCTCTGCTCTTTAACTGCCTGCTTCAATTCTTCTTTTAAGCTTTGAACTGTATCCACAGCTGTTTCGGTTTTATCTGTTTCATCAACAGTATAAGTAACATTTTTTCCAACATGCTTTGCTTTGCCGTGTATTTTAATAATTGACGGTTCGAGCTTATCCTCAAATTTTTCATAGCAATGCGAACAGCCGACTGAACCGCTTTTTACAATATCATTAAAAGACGAACCGCAGCAATCACACCGATCAACACCCGAAAGCACATTCATGGACGGAATGCCTGCACCAAGCAGATTGCCGAAGAAGGTATCTGCAAAAAAGCTTTCAGCAGAAAACTCCTCTGCAACGCCAAGCTTTGCTGCACATTCACTGCAAAGATGCATTTCCGTTTTATTTCCGTTTATATTCTTTTTAATATGGGTTGTTGCTTCCCTTTCATTACAATGCTCACATCTCATAAAAATCAATCCTTTCTTAATCAATATATGCTAATAACATCTGTTTAAACTGCTTTGCTCTGATTGCGTTTCTTACCTCGGCGGGCAGACCTCTTAAATTACTGTCTGCCGTTGCAGCAGCAAGCAGCTTTGCCGTTTTATCATCAATCAGATTCTGATAATTCAGATTATATATATTTGCTTTTGCGGAGCGTTCGTCTATCGAGCTGCCTATACTGTTTATCAACGCAACAATTGCTGCGTTTTTATTATCAGCCCTTGTTATATAAATACAGCCGCCGCCACCGCGCCTGCTTTCTATTCGATACCCCTGTTCCGGTGTAAATCGGGAAGTAATAACATAATTAATCTGGCTTGGAACACAGCCAAGCTGAGATGCCAGATCATTTCTTTGAATCTGAATGGTGCTATTCTCATCATCAAACATATCAAGAATCATATCGGCAATCATATCTGTCATTCTCACTTTTTGTCACAACCTTTCATTTGTATAAAGTCCTTTTTGTTCGGAAGTCTTATCTTGTTTTTGACTTTGACTTTCTTTGACTTTACATTGTTATATTAACACAAAGGTCAAACAAAGTCAAGAGTCATTTTATATTGCCTAAAAAATTTATTAA